>CAVHZP010000042.1:0-11006 GCA_963640485.1 bacterium
CGCAAATAAAAAAAGGCGCTAAATGCGCCCTGATTACTAATTACCGACCACCGACCACCGACTACTAAAACGCTAGAGAAATATGGAGATGAAAACAAAGAGCGTCCCGCGATAAACGGTTAGCAAGAAATATCTTGCTGGACCGTATATCGTGGGACGCTCTTTGCGTATTGAAGAGATGTTGGCACCAGCCGACTAGCAGCCAGCAGCTAGTTGCTAGAAGCTTCATCGACATGTATGCACTGGCGGCAGAAGCACTAACGCATTGGCTGCTGATTCCAAAGTTGCCAAATGCATTTCTAAGGCGTACAATGCTAGTGAGGATTTTTGCGGAAAACTGCAAAAATCTTCATTAGAGGAGGGACGCTTATGAAAATCAGAAGAGATCACTACCTGGATATTCTGATCAGCAAGGAACACAATGGGCTAATCAAGGTGATTACCGGCATGCGTCGATGCGGGAAGTCCTATTTGCTCTTTACGCTTTTTAAAGAGCATTTGCTGTCCTGCGGCGTAGATGGTGCGCATATCATTGAAATTGCATTCGATGCTTTTGAAAATAAAAAATTCCGAGATCCCGATATCCTATTTCCTTACTTGCAGGAACAAATCAAGGACGATGGGATGTACTATGTGCTTCTCGATGAGGTGCAGCTGCTCGGAGAATTTGAAGCGGTGCTCAATAGTCTGGTACGCCGCGGAAATGTAGATGTTTATGTGACCGGAAGCAATGCCCGGTTCCTTTCCAAGGATGTGATTACGGAGTTCCGCGGGCGCGGCGATGAAGTCCACATGTATCCTTTGAGCTTCAGGGAGTTCATGTCGGTCTATGAAGGAACGAAGCAGGACGGATGGAATGAATATATGCTCTACGGCGGCATTCCTTTGGTGCTTGGCTTTTCCACGGCGGAACAAAAGATTTCTTTTTTGAAATCTCTTTTCACGGAGACTTATATTTCTGATATCGTAGGACGCCATCACATCCGCAACCGGGCGGAATTAGAGGAAATCCTAAATATTCTTGCGTCGGCCATTGGTTCTTTGACGAATCCGGAAAAGCTGTCGGCCACTTTCCAATCAGTGAAGAAAAAGAAAATCAGCTATACCACCATCAAGCGTTATATGGATTATCTTTGTGACTCATTCCTGATCGATAGTGCCATTCGCTATGACATCAAAGGGCGGAAATATATCGACACACCGATGAAATATTATTTCACTGACATGGGTCTTCGCAATGCGCGGCTCAATTTCCGGCAGATCGAAGAAACCCACAGCATGGAGAATATCATTTTCAATGAGCTCAAGATGCGTGGTTTCAATGTGGATGTGGGCGTGGTGACGCAGCATGTGACCAATGAGAAAGGCGATAGCATCCGAAAGCAGCTGGAAATAGATTTTGTCTGCAACAAGGGCTCGAAGCGTTATTACATCCAGTCGGCCTACGCGATTCCCGACCAGGCGAAGATGGAGCAGGAGCAACGCTCCCTGATGCTGACCGGGGATTTCTTCAAACGCCTCATCATCACGAAGGATACGCCGGCGCCTTACTACAATGAGTCCGGCGTGCTCATCATGAACATCTACGACTTCCTGCTGGATGAAAATAGCTTGAGCATATAGTGGTGGGGGGGTGCTGCTGTCGCTGGTGCGAACATATCGGTGTCGCGCCTAGCTGCTAGCCGGCTAGAGAAACCTTGAGATGAAAACAAAGAGCGTCCCGCAATGAATGGTTAGCAAAAAATCTTGCTTTCGTTCATTGCGGGACGCTCTTTGCGTATCGAAGAGATGTTGGCACCAGCCGACTAGCAGCCAGCAGCTAGTTGCTAGAAGCTTCATCGACATGTATGCACTGGCGGTAATCGTGCCAGCGTTCTGACTACCGACCACCGACTACGAATTATCCTTCCCAGCCTAATCCCGGATCCGGCACCAGTTTCAAATCTACTTTCACACCACCGGAGCCGCCACCACCGGAGCCGCCACCACTGGAACCACCGCCGCTGGAGCCACCGCCACTGGAGCCACCGCCACTGGAGCTGCCGCTGCCGTTGAGGGGAATGCCAAATTGTTCGAAAACAAATTTCCCGTGGTTGGATTGGAGTTCCAAATCATGGGTGACGATGGTGCCTGTGAATGTGCCATTTTCAAAGTTAAAGGGAGAACAGGTGGCGTAGGGGGTATAAACAACACCACGAAAATCGTAATCGTTATTGCTGAAATGGATTTCTGTTTCTTTTGGGGCTCCTGCCCAGTAGGGATTTGGTGGTCTTGTTCCGGAATAACAGAAGAGAACGGGACGTGTGATATTCTCTTGCAGATTTACATTTATCAGATTCAAATTTCCATCTACATAAATGTATATAGGGCTATTCGAATCGCCCCCCGCGGGAACATTGCTGATGTTCAAAGTTAAATTTCCGCTGGAGTCAGTCTGTACACGATAATAATTGGAAATAGAACCATCTCCCGGGATATTGCAGTTCTGCCCATAGAGGTTCACTACTGTCGGCTCATAATCGAAAAGTTTTTTCAAAGCTTCATCAGCCTGGCTGGTAAATTCATTAAAATCGTTAGGATTTCCTTCCTGCATTTGGTGATAATATTTTTGTGCGTTGGCTTCATAGCGGGGGAGATCTCTGGCATCGCCGGTATAAAATCTATAGTATTCTGCACTGGCATAACCTGGATAACTGATGGGATTGAAACAATAAATATCCCCGTCATAGGTTGACTGGATATTGCTTTTGAAATTATTTTTATCATCACCATTGTTGTTATTGAAGGTCCCCCACATTTGTCCACTAAAGGAAAACAGGCTGTTGAAGGAAATCTGATCGGGCTCGGAACTGCCTCCGTCCCCACCTCCACCTCCACCTTTAGAAACCGGAATGGTGGCGATGGCTTCGCCCTGGGGGTGGGTGAAGAAGGGGGCGCCGATGAGGCGGATGAAGGTGGTGTCCAGATTCTCTTTTATATATACGCGATAGTAGGACACATCGCCGGAGGTCTTCACCTGGTAGCGGATTTCATTTCCTGTATCCACAAGGGCGTTAAATTCACCGCTTCCCAGATTGGCTTTCAGATATTTCTCCGCGGCTTCATCGGCTGAGGCGTGGGAGTCCTCGGTTTCGTCATTGGCGGCATAGACCACAGCGCCCGCCAAAGCCGCAGAGTCCGCAGCGTGCTGCAGCTTCGCACTGTGAGCCTGGTAGTTCCCCATGTCTACCGCAAACCCGGCAAAACCAAAAATCAGCGGTAAGATCGTGGCAATCAAAATCAGGTAAGCGCCTTTCTCTTCCTTGAGTGCCCGCACACATTCGTCCCAGATATTCATATGTACTCCCCCTTTTCATTTATTATAGCAAATTTAGAAGGGGAGGGGCTAGTGCTGTTACCGCCAGTGCATACATGTCGCTATGGCTCCTAGCTACTGGCTACTAGCTGCTAGCCGGCTAGAGAAACAAGGAGATAAAAATAAAGAGCGTCCCGCAATGAAAGGTTAGTAAGAAATATCTTGCTGATCGTATATCGCGGGACGCTCTTGGCGTATCGAAGAGATGTTGGCACTAGCCGACTAGCAGCCAGCAGCTAGCTGCTAGAAGCTTCATCGACATGTATGCACTGGCGGCAATCGCACTAGCGCTCTGACCACCGACTACTAACCCAATAGCGCTTTTTCCACTAAACTGTTTAACTTTCATTCCCACCACCACAAAAACGCTCTCAAATAGCCTTGAGAGCGTTTTTGTGGTATAATGTACCCATGATATGTTTAATTCGCAGCGCTTACGCGCTGTATTTTTTCGCAAGGAGACTATATGGAGACAGAATGGAAGGAAGGTAAGATCGTCAATACCCCTCTCGAGGGGCAGATGAAGAATTCTTACATCGACTACGCCATGTCGGTCATCGTGACCCGAGCGCTTCCGGATGTGCGAGACGGTTTGAAGCCGGTGCATCGCCGTATCCTCTACGCCATGAACGAAGCGGGCATGCTTCCGGGCAAGGCGTACAAGAAATCGGCGCGTATCGTCGGCGACGTTCTCGGTAAGTATCATCCCCACGGCGACAGTGCGGTGTATGAATCCGCGGTCCGCATGGCGCAGGATTTTTCTACCCGCTATCCCTTGGTGGATGGCCACGGAAATTTCGGTTCCGTAGACGGTGACTCGGCAGCAGCAATGCGTTATACGGAAATGCGTATGGCGAAGATCACGGTGGAAATGCTGCGGGATATTGATAAGAATACCGTGGATTTCATGCCGAACTATGATGGTTCGTTGCAGGAACCGCTGGTGCTCCCGTCCCGTATCCCGAACCTCTTGGTCAATGGCTCTTACGGCATCGCCGTCGGTATGGCGACGAATATCCCGCCGCACAACCTGTCGGAAGTGGTCGATGGACTGTGTGCTATGATTGACAATCCGGAAATCACGGTGGATGAATTGATGAAATACATCAAGGGCCCTGATTTCCCGACTGCCGGCATCATCCAGGGTCACAAGGGCATCGAGGATACCTATCGCAGCGGCCGCGGCAGCATCACGGTCCGCGCGAAGACAGACATCGAAGACATGCCCAAGGGCAAGCACCGCATCGTGGTGACGGAAATCCCGTACCAGGTGAACAAGGCGCGACTCATCGAGTCCATCGCCGACTTGCAGCGCCAGAAGGTGCTCGACGGCATCACGGCACTTCGCGATGAATCGGACCGTTCCGGCATGCGCATCGCCATCGAACTTAGAAGCGATGTGAGCCCGGATATCATGCTGAACAATCTCTTCAAGCACACCCAGCTCCAGGTGAATTTCGGTGCCATCATGCTGGCTTTGGTGGATGGCCACCCGAGAATCCTGAACTTGAAGCAGATTCTCTACTATTACCTGAAGCATCAGGAAGAAGTCATCACTCGTCGCAGCCAGTACGAATTGGACAAGGCGAGAGCGAAGGCGCACATTTTGGAAGGCTTGCTCATTGCCCTCGATCGCATCGACGAAGTGATCAAGACCATCCGCGAGTCCCGCACCGATGACATTGCTAAGAATGCTTTGATTTCTAAATTCGACCTGTCGGAGAAACAGGCAGCTGCCATCCTGGATATGCGCCTGCGCCGTCTGACCGGTCTCGAAAGAGATAAGCTGGAAGAAGACTACAAGAACGTGCTGGAAACCATCGCATACCTGGAAGACCTGCTTTCCTCCAGAGAAAAAATCCTGGGCGTCGTGAAAGATGAACTTCTCGATGAGAAGAAGACTTTCGGCGATGACCGTCGCACGGAAATCACCGCAGCGAAAGATGATTTCACTCTCTCGGACCTCATTCCCGATGAACCCATGACCATCACCCTGACGAAGCAGAACTACATCAAACGGATGGATTCTGCAGACATTCGCGTACAGAAGAAGGGCGGCCGCGGCGTGTCGGGCATGAAGATGAAGGACGAAGACTATGTGTGGAAGATCCTGAATACCTCTACCCATAACCGCATCCTCTTCTTCACCAATAAGGGCAAGGTTTATGTGAAGACAGCGGTAGAATTCCCGAAATCCTCCCGCACCGCCAAGGGCAGCGCGCTCATCAATTTCATCCCGAGCCTGGGAAGAGATGAAAGAGTGACGGAACTCCTGGACGTGGACAATGTGGCAGAAGGTACCAAGTACCTCTTGATGATCACCAAGAAGGGCTACGTGAAGAAGACCGAGCTCGCGGAATACAAGAACATCAATAAGAATGGTCTGATTTCCATCCGCTTGAATGAAGGCGACCGCCTGGCGGCTGTGATGGCGCTTACGGGCGATGAGGAAATCATCCTGGGCACCAAGAATGGCATGGCGATCCGCTTCTCTGTAGACGACAGCGAAGTCCGCTCCATGGGCCGCGCCGCTGCCGGCGTTCACGGCATCCGTCTCGTGGAAGACGATGAAGTGGTAGGCGCTTGCATCGCAGCCGACAAGGATATCTTCACCATTTCTGCTGATGGCAATGCGAAGAGAAATAAAGCCTCTGCGTACCACATCCAGAGCCGCAATGGCAAAGGCGTCCGCAACTTCAAGAAGGGCTACGAAGTGGTGGCACTGGTAGCCGCTGACGACAGCGACGAATTGGTGGGCGTATCCGAACAGGGCATCACCATCAAGACCCGCGCCAGCCAGATCACCAGCAAGAAGGCGAAAGCCGGACAGGGCGTGATCCTCCAGCGCTTAGAAGACGGCGACCGCATCGCCTCCATCGACGTGCTCGAAGGACAGGCGGAAGAAATAGAAACAGAACCAGAAGAGTAATGCGCGAAAGAGCAGCGGGAGTTCTCGCTGCTCTTTTGTTGTGCGAAAGGGCTAAGGGATAGGGGATAAGGGATAAGGTGGGGCTGGTGCTGCTCCTGCCAGTGCGAACAGGTCGCTGCAGCTGCTGGCTGGTTAGAGGCACATCTCACCGAGCAGCAAAGTGCGTTCCGCAATTAGCGGTTAGTCAAGTATGTCCTGCTTTCGCTTATTGAGGGATGCTCTTTGCTACTCGCTGAGCCTGTAGCACTGGCCGACTAGCAGCCAGCAGCTAGGAGCTAGGAGCTGCAGCAATATGTACGCACCAGCGGCAGCAGCACCAGCCCGCCTTATCCCTTATCCCCTATCCCTTATCCCTCTGAACTAAAATCAAATTTCCAATAAATTTCCTTGCTATCACTAGCGAGATATGATAAAATACTTTGGTATGAAAAATGCAGACGGGAGGTGAAACCATTGCCACAGATTAAATCCAATATGAAAAGCATGAGACAGGACGCTGCTAAGAAAGCTGCCAACGCTGCTGTTAAATCCCAGATTCACGGCGCTATTAAGAAAGCTGTAGCTGCTGCTAACTCTGAAAATAAGGACGAAGCTTTTCGTGCTGCTGTAAGCATTATTGACTCTGCTGCCCAGAAGGGTGTCATTCACAAGAATGCTGCTGCTCGTAAAAAATCCCGTCTGAATGCAAACATCAATGCTGCTATTGCTGCTGAAAAAGCGGAAGAAGCTAAAGAAGCTGCTCTCGAAGCTAAAGAAGAAGCAAAAGAAGCATACAAAGAAAAGATGGAAGAAAAGGCGTAAGCTTTTACCACAAGATCCCATGGCGATTTCGCTGTGGGGTTTTTTATTGTGTTGTTTCCGCTGGTGCGAACATGTCGCTGCAGCTTCTAGCTACTAGCTGCTGGCTGCTAGCCGGCCAGTGCGACAGGCTCATTGATAACGCTGTACGCAGATAGCCTGCGCCATTAACGTTTAGCAGAATATTTCTCACTTCCGTTTATCGCGGGACGCTCTTCATGCTTCGATGAGATGTACCTCTAGCCGACTAGCAGCCAGCTGCCAGCAGCTAGGAGCCGCATCGACATGTATGCACTGGCGGTTTCCCGCACCAGCCCTTGCACCGCTATCGTCGCTCTTGTAGAATAATACCAAAGGAGGGGCGTTTATGTTTGTCGGTGTAGATATGGTGAAGATTGCCCGCTGGGAGAAGATTTTGGAAAAGTATCCCAAGCGGATCGAGAAAATTTTTACAGTGGAAGAGATTGCCCACTGCGAGAAGAAAGGAAAGAAGCGGGCGGAGTCTTACGCTGCCCTTTGGGGCGCCCGGGAGGCGGCGGGAAAGGCTTTGGGCATTGGCATTTTCGGCTCGGCGTGGCAGGATGCTTACGTGACCTGGGGCGAGTACGGCGCGCCGGTGCTTCACTTGCAGGGTACTTTTGCAAAGAGAGCCGAGGCGCTGGGGATTGGCGAGATGGCGATTTCTATTTCGCACGAAGATGACTTGGCCATCACGGTGGTGGTCATGGGGAGGCAGAAATGATACTGACGACGACAGAGGAGTCCAGAGCCCTGGACAAGCGTGCCATGGATGACTACGGGCTTCCGGAAATGGTTTTGATGGAGAATGCCGGCGCTTCCGTGGTGACGCTGACGGCGGATCATGTGACCTGGGACGGCGCTTTCGTGGTGGTTCTTTGCGGCAGCGGAAATAATGGAGGCGATGGCTTTGTTATCGCCCGCCATGCGGCGGCTCGGGGCGCGAAGGTGATGGTGCTCCTCATGGGCGATGAATCCCACATGAGCGAGGCGTCCAAGTGCTACCGGAGTATTCTGGAAAAGATGGACTGCCCGGTCATTACCATCGAGAAGGCAGCGGATTGGATTTCTTACATTTACAAAGCCGACATCCTGGTGGATGCGCTCATCGGCACCGGCCTCGCCCGCCATGTGGAAGGGGAAAAGGCGGCGATGATTCGCCTCATCAATGAAGCGCCGGGGACGGTGATTTCCGTGGACATCCCCAGCGGCCTTTCGTCGGACTCCGGCGAGCCTATGGGGATTGCGGTGGAAGCGGACTACACGGTGGCGCTGGGCTCGGTGAAGCGGGGCCACGTCCTCTATCCCGGGAAGGAATACTGCGGGAAGCTGCTCTATTCGCCCATCGGTATTCCCGACAAAGCACGAGAGGATTTCCCGGTGCAGCTTTTTGATGAGAATGCGGCGGCGGCTTTCCTTCCTCAAAGAAATATGATTTCTCATAAAGGGAAAAATGGATTCATCGCCATTCTCGCCGGTTCTGCCGGTATGGAAGGGGCGGCGCTTCTTGCCGGACAAGGCGCACTCTATGGCGGTGGCGGGAAAATCGCAGTGATTGACCCCAAAGCGGTGGCGGATACCTTGGCGGCGAAGCTGCCGGAACTCATGGTGTCTTTCTTGCCTGCTCGATATACCTTAGAGGAACTGATTCCCGAGGAATTTTGGTGCCCTGATGCCCGTGCGGATATTTCTGATGGGGTTGGGCATGAGATAGAGGATGAGCCGCGGTATCTAAGTGACGAGGGCATGGAGGCTCCTTGCTTCGTTCCGGCTATGATGCCTGCTCTTAAAGAAAAATGGGACGCTTACGATGTGCTTACTGTGGGGCCGGGCCTTGGTCGCAGGGAAAGGACGCAGGAGTTTGTCTCCGCAATTCTGCATGAGTGGACGAAAAAGCTCATTGTGGATGCGGATGCTCTCTTTGCTATCAAGGAAAAGGAAATCGACTTGAAATCTCTGCCGGGAGAATTGATCCTGACGCCCCACGTGGGAGAGTTTGCCCACCTGACGGGACTGTCTCCCAAAGAAATTGAAGCCCATCGGATTGATATGGCGATTTCCTTTGCAAAGGAGAACCAAGTGACTCTGGTGCTGAAAGGCGCGTCTACGGTGACGGCGCTTCCTGATGGCCGTGCCTATGTGAACACCACCGGAAATCCCGGCATGGCGACCGGCGGCATGGGTGACACACTGACCGGCATCATCGCTGCCATGGCAGGCCAGGGGCTACCGGCGGGCGAAGCCGCCGCCCTGGGCGTCTACCTCCACGGCCTTGCCGCAGACCTTCTGGCTGAGGAAACACCGGTGGGCTACAGCGCCAGCCAGGTGGCGAAGATGGTGCCGAAGGCGAGGGCGCAAGTTCTTGGTGTTTGACGCTAGTGGTTTAGTAATTAGTGATCAGTAATCAGTAGTCAGGACGCGTTTGCCGCAAGCACATACATAGAGATAATACGGCCATGATTACTCCGCGACGAAATGTGTCCTGATTACTGACTACTAATCACTGATTACTAAATCGATAGCGGTAAGCGTTGTGAATGACGCTTACGCTAATCGCGTCCTGACTACTGATCACTGACCACTGATTACTAAACCGCAATTGTTATTCAAAGGACTATACTATGAACCATTTCAAAAAAATATACCAACTCATCCTCGCCCTGGTGCTGACGATTTCCATGGGCTTCGCTCTCGCCGGATGCGGCGGGGGTTCCTCCGCTTCTTCGGCGAAGTCTTCGAGTGCGAAGGCATCGTCTGCGGGTTCGGCGCTCACGATTCGTATGCTGGACATTGGACAGGGGGATTCGTTCCTACTGGAAAAAGATGGCAAGTTTGTCCTCATTGATGCCGGGGATATCGAGCATCGGGATGCCATCGTGCAGCTGCTGCAGAAGTACAAGGTGAAGACGCTTTCGAAAGTGGTGATCACCCATCCCCATGCGGACCATCTGGGCGGTATGAACGCGATTTTCAAAAATTTCAAAATCGAATCCATTTACGATGATGGCGTGGTATCCGGCACAGCGTCTTACAAGAATTATTTGAAGCAGATCCAGGCGAATAAGATTGCCTACAAAACTTTGAAAGCCGGAGACAGCGTGAATTTCTTTGACGGCGTCACTTACAAAGTGGTGGGACCTGTGAAGGAAATGAAAGACAGCAAGGGCAAGGCGGATCTGAACAACAATTCCATCGTGGGACGCCTCACCTATGGAGATTTCTCCATGATGTTCACCGGCGATGCCGAGAAGGACGAGGAAGCTTCCATCCTGTCCCAGAAGGGCACGCTGAAGAGCAACGTGCTGAAGGTGGGCCACCACGGCAGCCGCACGTCCACGTCCCCTGATTTCCTGAAAGCCGTAGCGCCGAAGGATGCTTTTATTTCCTGCGGCCAGGGCAATGATTACGGCCATCCCCACAAGGTGACGGTGGACAAGCTGGAAAAGGCGAAGGTCAATATTTACCGCACCGACCGCGACGGCACCGTGACACTCACCACCACCGGCAGCGGTTACAAGATTGCCAAAGAAAGGAAATAAGGACGCTATGAGAGTAGAAACCATCGTAGACCGCATCGAGGGCAAGAAGGCGGTGCTTATCACCGAAGAGGAAGAGGAAATCAAAATCCCCGCCGCCTGGTTCGCAGGTATCCATGAAGGCATGGCTATAGACATTACCCTCACAGAGAATGAAGACCGGGAAGCCGCATCGCTTGCGGAAGCGGAAGATCTTCTGGCGCAGATCCGGCGGGAGAATCCGACGGCCGAATAGTGGGCTGGTGCTGCTGCCGCTGGTGCGAACATGTCGGTGAAGCTCCTAGCTACTGGCTGCTAGCTGCTGGTCGGCTAGAGGAACATCTCACCGAGCAGCAAAGAGCATCCCGCAATGAACGGAAGCAGGAAATAT
>CAVHZP010000043.1:0-10925 GCA_963640485.1 bacterium
CTTTCATTTATATACCGCACGATGAAATAAACAAATTAACTCTCTCACCAAAATCAAATTTTGGCCTTTCTTACCTGCTTAAAAGAGTACCCCCCCCCAGTCATATTGTCAAATTTCTATATAAGAATTTGTTTTATGCGTAATGGCAAATAGTTGTGGTTTATATTTTTGTTATTCATTTATAATACTATGGGTTGATTTTTATTTTTGAAATAAAAATGATATAAAATATTTTTATGAGTAAGTAATGGAATTGGCTAAGGATAAGGGATAGGGGATAGGGGATAGGGGATAAGGCGCATTTAACGAAGCAGCCAAACGCGCCTTATCCCTTATTCTTATTCTTATTATTCCTTATCCCCTATCCCTTATCCTTATCCCTATCCTTTATCCCCTATCCCTATCCCTTATCCCCTATCCTTTATCCCCTATCCCCTATCCCCATCAAAAAAGAAAAAGCCGATGACCCCCCGAAAGGGAGCATCGGCTTTTCTTTATTTGTAGCTCACATGCTCGATGCCATAGGTGGCAAGGATTTCTTTGAGCGCGGCGAGGCGGGCTTCGGTGGGCGGAGCGAAGACGTGGGCCAGCATGCCCAGGGCGGTCATTTTCTCCAGTCCCAACTTGTGATAGGTGAGAAGCTCCACGCGGCGGATCCTTGTCTTCTCCGTGAGGAAGCGGCAGAGGGCGTGCATATTTTCATCGTCATCGTTGACACCTTGAATGACGGGGACGCGGACGGTGATGTTTGGATTGATAGCGCTGGCTTTGGAAATATTTTCCAAGATCATTTCATTTCCCTGGCCGGTGTAGTGCTTGTGCTTTGCGCTGTCCATGATTTTGATGTCGAAGAAGAGGGCATCCATGTCCGCGATGATGTCTTTCACGCTGTCGAAATCAAAGTAGCCGCAGCTCTCGGTGCAGGTATTGATACCCAAGCGATGGCAGGCGCCCACAAGCTCCCGCAGGTAGTCGTCATGGAGATAGGGCTCGCCGCCGGAGAAGGTGACGCCGCCGCCGGACTCCATGTAGAAGAGGTAGTCCTTCTTGATTTCCTTCACCACTTCGTCCACGGTCATGGGTTTCCCCATGGGCACGCGAGCGCCGGCAGGACAGTGGGCAAGGCAAGCACCACAGAGGTTGCAACGACCACTGCGGAAGTGCACTTTCCCTTCGGCGTCCCGCCAGTTCGCCTCGCGGGGGCATACGGCAATGCAAGCACCGCAGCTGACGCATTTGTGAGGGAGAAACATGAGCTCTCCCTCGAAGCGCCAGGACTCGGGGTTCGCGCACCACTGGCAGCGCAGGTGGCAGCCTTTGAAGAAGACAGTGGTGCGGATGCCCTCGCCGTCATTGACGGAGAGGCGCTGCAGCTGAAAAATGTTACATAGTTTCATAGGTGGTACGCTCGATGATGGCATCCTGCGCTTTCTTCGACAGATTGACGAACTGGGTGCTGTAGCCTGCTACGCGGACCAGGAGGTCGCGGTAGTCTTCCGGCCGTTCCTGGGCTTCGTGGAGCACCTTGGGCGAGATGACGTTGAACTGTACATGGAAGGCGCCCTGGGCGAAGTAGCCGCGGATGAGGGCCGCCAGGTTCGCGAGGCCGCGGTCGGTGGCGATGAGGTCCGGCGACAGTTTGATATTCACCAAGGTCCCGCCGCTGTGGAAGGTCTGGTTGATCTTCGCTGCGCTCTTCAGGGCAGCCGTCGGGCTCTGCACGTCAGTGCCGGCATGAGGAGACACGCCTTCGGTCAAAGGCGAACCGGAGTAGCGGCCTTCCGGGGTAGCGCCTACCACCGTGCCGGCGGGGATGTAGTTGGAAATCCCCATGAATGCGCTATTGAATGGCGCACCGAAAATATCTTTGTGACTTACGATTTCATTGCGGTAGAAATCGGAGAGTTCGCTGGCGATGTAGTCCACTTCGTCTTCGTCGTTGCCATATTTCGGGCAGGCCAGCACGTCGCGGCGCATGGTTTCGTAGCCTTTCCAGTCTGCGGAAAGAGCGGCCACGAAATCAGCGAGGCTGTACTTATGATCCTCGAAGACCAGTTTCTTCACTGCCATGAGGGCATTGGCGCTGTCGGCGAGGCCGATACCGGTCAAGACCGGGCCTAAGCAATATTTCGCGCCGCCGCGGCTGAGGTCTTTGCCTTTTTCCATGCAGCCGTCTACTAAGAGCGAGAGATAGGGACGCGGCACGATGTCGGCATGGACTTTCTGGCAGGTGAGGGAGCCGATGATACCGATGCGGATCAGGTGTTTCACCTGCTGATAGAAGAGGTTCTTGAAATCTTCGTAGCTTTCGCAGTCGGAAAGTTTTGTCGCGAGGCCCATCTGCTCGCCGGTGATGGAGCTGTAGCCGTCGTGCATGGTGTACTCCATAGCCGCTGCCAAATTGATATTGCACGCCGATGTCCATTCGCCGATTTTACGGAAATGAGGCACCACGCAGCCGCAGTTGCTCCAGTCTCTGGCATCTTCCGGCGTGAGGCCTGCTGCCATCAGCATTTCTGCGCCGGCAGCGTCATTGTGGACCGCCGGGAAACCGGTGCCGCAGCGAATGAGTTTGCACACCGCCAGCAAAAATTCCGGCGGACAATTGGGATGGATGCGCACGCTGAGCCCCGGCTGGTGAGTCTTCACCGCTTCCGTGGCTTCCAGGCACAGATAGGAAATCTCATTGGTGGCGTCGCTGCCGTCCCGTTTGCGGCCGCCGACGGTGAGATTCTGGAAAGAATTGTAGCCGGCAAAGAACTGGGCGGTGTTGCTGGAAATCGCCCACACCCATTCGGACAGTTTGAGCCACAGCGCTTCGATGAGCTCCAGCGCTTCATCGCGGGTGAGGCGGCCTTCCTCCACGTCCTTCTTATAATAGGGATACATATACTGGTCGAAGCGTCCCAGGTTCAGCGCCAGGCTGTTTTCCGAAAGGATAGAGCCCAGCTGGGTGAACCACACGCACTGGATGGCTTCGCGGAATGTGGTAGGCGGATGCTCCGGCACCGCGTGGCACACTTTCGCAATGGTGAGAAGTTCTTCTTTTCTCTCGCCTTCTGCTTCGCTCGCCAGGCGCTCTGCTTCATCGGCATAGCGATGGGCCAGGGTGATAATGCCCTCGCATACCAGGAGCTCGCTGTGGTAGAAATCAATTTTCTCCTGATCCTCTGCCTTCGCCAGATCCAATTTTTCCAGGTGGGCTTTCGCTTCGTCCATGAAGCCGCCGAACCCTTTCCGGAAAACCAGATCCGCATAGTCTGCCGTTACTTCGCCCACGGCGCTTCTCCATTTCGAGTCGTTATCTACGATGCCCGTGTCCACCAGTACCTTGGCGGTGTCTTTGTCCAGCCGAGCCAGGAAGGTTTCTTCCAGAGATTTCCCTTTCCAGTAAGGAAATACTTCGCTGCGGAGAATTTCCTTCGCCTCATCGCTGATGGCGTACTGATCCTGGGTGCGGGTGGCAAAATGGTCCATTTCCTCGTCTACCCATTTCCAGGAATATTCCGGGCAAATGATGCCGCTTCTCTTGTACTCCCCGATGCTGCCTACCAGGAGCTCTCCATCAAAAATGGGAGTGGGAATCTTCTGACACACGGCCAGGAACGCTTTCGCCCGACGCAGGCACACCGCCTCGCCTTCGGTTTCTTTGTGCGAGTCTGTAAAAATCTTCGCACGAGTCGCGCTGATGGACGGCTTGGTTGCAATATAATCTGCTTTGAAATCTAAAATACGTTTTGTTGCCATAGTAACAGCCCCTCACAAAGAATAAAATACTATACGATGATTAACGCTAGTGGTTTAGTAATCGGTAGTCGGTAGTCGGTAATCGGGGCGCGTTTGGCTGCCCCCCACTACCGTGATCCGTTTACCGTATAACCGTGTACCGACTCGTTTGGCGATAGCCAAAGAGATAGCAGCAAACTGCTATGCGGAAAGCCGTTCATCGCTCCATTTCCTACAATAGCAAGCATGCCGAATAACGGTTACACGGTCAAACGGTTTACGGCTACGATGAGGCAGCAAGTACGCGCGTCCCGACTACCGACTACCGATTACCGACTACTAAACACCGCTACCCCAATTCCTTCGCCCTTGCCTCCAGCCTTTCCTGGATCGCCCGGCCGGTGTCGGTGGTGGCGAGGCCCGCGAGGCTGGTTTCCTTGAGTTCTACCGGTAGGCGGCGGCCTACGTCTGCCATGGCGGCGATGACTTCATCGGCAGGAATGACACTACGCACGCCATTCATTGCCAGCTCCACTGCCACCAGGGCGTGGACGGCATGGAAGGCATTTCTTTTCACGCAGGGCACTTCCACGAGACCGCCCACGGGATCGCACACCAGGCCCAGGATATTTTTCAAAGCCAGGGCAAAGGCGTGGCACATTTCTTCCGTGGTGCCGCCTAAGAGATCCACCGCTGCTGCCGCAGCCATGGCGGTCGCCGTGCCGCACTCTGCCTGGCAGCCGCCTACGGCGCCGGCGATGGAGGCTTTCTCTGCCACCACTTTGCCGATGGCGCCGGCAGTGAAGAGGGCGCGGGTCATGTCATTCATGGTGGCATTCACCTCTTCGGCGCAAGCCGCCAGTACCGCAGGAAGGATGCCGCAAGAGCCGGCGGTGGGACAAGCGACGATGCAGTACATCTTCGCATTCGCCTCCGCCGTGGCGATGGCGTAAGCCGCCGCCCGCTGGCATACGGGACTCAGGAAACGCATCTTTCCTTGAAATAGCCGGTTCGCATCGCCGCCCACCAGGCCGCTCGAAGATTTCGAAGTATCCGAGAGCCCCTCCTGGATCGCCTGGCGGAAAATGGGAATCATCCCTTTCATGCGGTTCCACACGTCGTCATAGGATTTCCCGCTCTCTTCTGCGTCAAGCCGACACGCCAGCTCGCCGGGAGAGCAATTCTCCTTCTCGCAGGCGCTGAATAATTCTTCTAAAGAATGATAGCTAGTCATAAGTTGCTCCTTTTATAGAGATGTTACCGCCAGTGCATACATGTCGATGCCGCTTCTAGCTGCTAGCTGCTGGCTGCTAGCCGGCTAGAGGCACATATCGGTGCGAGCAAAGTGCGTCCCGCAATGAACGAAAGCAGGAGATACTCTGCTTTCCGCTAGTGGACGCCAACCCCCGCCCTTCGGGCCCTCCCCCTTCCAGAGGAAGGGGGTATATAAAGTGGAGCCTTCCTTCTGAAGGCTCATACATTTTTAACCTCCTTCCCTTGGAAGGAGGGGGACCGCTTGCGGTGGAGGTTGGCGAAAATAGTGCGACACACTTTATGCGCATAGCGCTTCGGTGAGCCTGTCGCACTAGCCGACCAGCAGCTAGTAGCTAGCAGCCAGAAGCCGCAGCGACATGTTCGCACCAGCGTAAACACCGCTACCCCAATTCCTTCGCCCTTGCCTCCAGCCTTTCCTGGATTGCACGGCCGGTGTCGGTGGTGGCGAGACCCGCGAGGCTGGTCTCTTTGAGTTCTACCGGCAGGCGGCGGCCTACGTCTGCCATGGCGGCGATGACTTCATCGGCGGGGATGACACTCTTCACGCCATTCATCGCCAGCTCCACCGCCACCAGGGCGTGGACGGCATGGAAGGCATTTCTTTTCACGCAGGGCACTTCCACGAGACCGCCCACGGGATCGCACACCAGGCCCAGGATATTTTTCAAAGCCAGGGCAAAGGCGTGGCACATTTCTTCCGTGGTGCCGCCTAAGAGATCCACCGCTGCTGCCGCAGCCATGGCGGTCGCCGTGCCGCACTCTGCCTGGCAGCCGCCTACGGCGCCGGCGATGGAGGCTTTCTCTGCCACCACTTTGCCGATGGCGCCGGCAGTGAAGAGGGCGCGGGTCATGTCATTCATGGTGGCATTCACCTCTTCGGCGCAAGCCGCCAGTACCGCAGGAAGGATGCCGCAAGAGCCGGCGGTGGGACAAGCGACGATGCAGTACATCTTCGCATTCGCCTCCGCCGTGGCGATGGCGTAAGCCGCCGCCCGCTGGCATACGGGACTCAGGAAACGCATCTTTCCTTGAAATAGCCGGTTCGCATCGCCGCCCACCAGGCCGCTCGAAGATTTCGAAGTATCCGAGAGCCCCTCCTGGATCGCCTGGCGGAAAATGGGAATCATCCCTTTCATGCGGTTCCACACGTCGTCATAGGATTTCCCGCTCTCTTCTGCGTCAAGCCGACACGCCAGCTCGCCGGGAGAGCAATTCTCCTTCTCGCAGGCGCTGAATAATTCTTCTAAAGAATGATAGGTAGTCATAAAATACTCCTTTTACTTTTACGGGTTAGTGGTCAGGGCGCGTTTAGCGCTTTGCGCACAAGGTGCTATTACAGCTATCGGTCTTAGTAATCGGTAGTCGGTAGTCGGTAGTCGGTAGTCAGTAGTCGGGGCGCGTTTAGCGCTATGCGCACAAAGTGCTATTACCGCTATTCATATATAGAGGTTGCATCGCCATGTATGAATAGCATCAAATGCGTCCTGACTACTGATTACTAATTACTAATTACTGATTACTAATTACTGACTACTAAACCGATAGCGTAAATCCCCACTAAATAATATCCATCGACATGGCGTGAATGATATTTTGGTTCGCCGCCGCAATCTGGGCCGCCATTTCCGGGGAGACGTACTGGTCGGTATGAATAATCATGACCGCTTCATCGCCTTTGCCTTTGCGGAAGAGGCGCATGTTGGAAATATTGATTTTCTCTGCCGCCAGGAAATGGCACACGTCTGCCACGATGCCCGGCACGTCGTGATGGCGGGTGAGGAAGGTGTATTCTTCGCCGGTGATTTCCACGGGATAGCCATCAATCTCTGTGATCAGCACGCGGCCGCCGCCCAGGGAACGACCTACGATGACCACGTGAGCGCCATCAATGCCATAGGCATCAATCTTCGCCACATTGGGATGTCCCATGTCCACATCGGACAGGGCAAAGGAAATACGAATTCCTCGCTCTTCAGCAATGTGGAGAGCGTCACGGATAGAGCCGCTGTCCGGGGAGTACCCCATGAGCCCCGCCACTAACGCGCGGTCGGTGCCATGGCCTTTACCGGTCTTGGCAAACGAACCGTAGAGTGTGATGCGGGCGGATTTCAAAGGTTTCCCCAGAATATGGCTCGCCACCTGCCCGATCCGCGCCGCACCGGCGGTGTGTGAACTGGATGGCCCGATCATGACCGGACCGATGATATCGAAAATACCCATTTTGCTGTTTCCTTTCTTGTGTTAGATATGATGAGCGCTGATGACTTTATTTGTTTAGGGATAAGGGATAGGGGATAAGGGATAAGGCGCATTTGGCTGCTTCCTCTCTACCGTGATCCGTTTACCGTATAACCGTTTACCGACGATTTTGCCGATAGCGAGAAATGGAGCGGATACCGGTTACACGGTTGCACGGATTACGGACGTGAGGAAGCAGGTAGTCCGTTTTCGATTTCAAAGCTCCGCGCCGCTTTATGAATTGTGCGACGCACCGCCCCTTATCCCTTATCCCCTATCCCTTATCCCTTGGGGAAAAATAAAAATCTGCCCCGCGGGGCAGATTTTCTATTCAAGGTCAATCTCTCCCATGGTGAAATTCGGCATTGAATTCAAGTATGAAATTACATCCAGTGGCTGAGGTCGAAGTCCTCGCCAATGGTTTCACGGATACAAATCTTGGCAATGTACATGCCCATGAGGGTCAGAGACGAGCGACGGAGCATGCTTTCGTCCCAGGCGTCCTGCAGTTTCACCAGGTCCGGAGAAATTTTTCCCAGGATGAAGCTCATTTCCTTGCGGTCGTAGGTGACCGGGCGGGATTCCAGGAGCGCGAGGACGGTGCCTCTCATATTTCTATCGGTGACGCCCATGTCGTCCAGGAGCGTTTCCAACGCTGCCTCATCCACCGCACCGGGCTTCACGTAGGAGTCGTAGAGACTTCCCACCAGAGCGCCTGCCGGCCACGCCGGGCACAGGGCTTCCAGTTCATCTCTCATGGCACCGCGGAAGGCGAAGGTCAAAGGATAGGAATCATGGAGCACCTGGCCGAAGGCGATTTCCTTATTGTTCAGGGAAATGCAGTGCAAATACTCCAGCTGCTGGTAGCCGCTGTATTCGCTGGGGAGTTTCTCCAGGAATGGCTTTACATATTTTTCAGCGTAGGATTTCAAGTGTGCCGCGTCGTAATTATCCGTATTTCTGGAATAGTGGAAAATCAGCAGCAGCGACAGCGCGCGGAAGGCGCTCTCTTCCATGCGGGGCATGGCTTTCAGCGCATCGTAAGCGAGAATGGTCTTCGTGTCCGACCGGTTTCCATGAGCCACATCGGAGAACGCATCGTTCACCATGGCCAGCACCACCGGCGTCGGCATCATCACATAGGTGCGCTGCGCATTCTGGAGCGCTTCCTGCACCATGATGTGGGTCAGCGTGTCCACCGCTTCCTTCTGATTCATGTGCAGATTTTCGATGAGGTGATGGGTCACTTTGCGGGTATCCTGCTCCACAGTACGAGACACGGCACCGTAGCGATTCAGGAAATGACGGACGAAATATTCTTCCAGCGTCCCCTTCTCCGGCTGCGCGGTGAGCACCGTGGGCGCCGGCTCTTCCGGGAACGGTCCCTTCGAAGCCACCGGCGCTGCGGGGGCAGTCTTCTGGATTTCTTCTTTAGTAAATATGCGGGTACGGTCTTCCTCGAGAGCCTTTTTCAAGTCCTTCCGGGGAATAATCTGTGTCGCATCGGCGTCTGCTTTCTTCGGTATTTCTTTCTTTGGTATTTCCTTCTTCGGCGCTTCCCTCTTCTCCTTGCGGAGTTTCGGGATTTCCATGGTCTGATCCAAATCGATGGCCGCTTCCTTCTTCGGGAATCCTACCACCAACAGACACACCACCACGAAAAATAAAGCCGCCACGCCAAGCAACACCAGGTATGGAATAATAAACATGAACACTCCTTATATAGGTCAAATCAAAATACAGTTACATGGTATCATATTTCGGGGTTGACTTCAATCATTACGGGGCGCATTTGGCACAATGCTCACAAAGTGCTGTTACCGCTATGGCTTGAGTAATCAGTAATCAGTGGTCAGTAACCAGGACATGATTTCCGCTATTCATACATAGAGGATACATCGCTATGTATGAATGACGTCAAATGCGTCCTGACTACTGACCACTGATTACTGATTACTCAAACAATAGCGATATCATCTCTAATCCTGTAATTTACACCAGCCCCAAGGGCTCCGATTTCTTATACAATAAAGAAAAGAACCATTGGAAAGGAGCGAATGATTATGAATTGGAAACGAAAGGCTGCCGCTTTGGTGATGGCTGCCATGCTCACCGGCGGGCTCTCTTCTGCTGCGTCTGCGGATTACTATGGGAGCTACTCCTACCCGGCCCAGGCGGTGAATGAAAGCATCGGAGACAGCGCCGATCTCCTGCTGCTGACGGAACGAATCATCGCCTACCGCGACATGGCGGCCCGCTGCGGCGAGGAGTATGTGAAGCCCTATTTCGAAAGCCGGGGCATCGGCCTGACAGATTTGGAAGCCGAGGCTATCGCCTTTGCATCTTTGGAAATCACCGCCGAGAGCGAACCGTGGGGGACGGATATGATTTCCTATAGCGCCGAGTGCGCAGTCACGAGCACCGATTGGTTTGACAAGCTCTATGGAAATAAAAGCTATCTGGAATCTTACCGGGCCAACGTGGTGCAGCTCACGAAGCTTTCTCAGGAACTCGCGCCGGCTCGCATGAGCTATGCCCAGTACGGTGACAGTGAAAGCGCTGAGGTGCTGAGAGACCGCCAGTTTGAAAGAGAAGATCTCTATCAGACCTTTGAAAACTTTTGGAAATACTGGCACGGGAAGGGCGCGTCGGTCTTTGCGTGCAAAGACAATGTCTTCGTCCACATCGGCCCCTTCCTCGAATCTCCGCCGCAGGCTCTCCTTTCCTCGGACGAGTGCCTCTACCCGGTCTATAAGGATGGGAAACCTTGCTTGTACATTCTTGGAAACGGAGCCCGCTGGCTCAAAGTCATCTGCGCCAATGGCCTGGTAGGCTACGTACAGGAAGAAGAAATCTACTGGCCCTGCAATATAGCTAACGGGCTGGAAGACTATGTGATTTCCTATGTGGAACAGTGATCGGTAGTCGGTAGTCGGTACGAACAGATGAAAGTGAGAAGTGAGGAGTGAGGAGTGAGGAGTGAGGAGTGGCGGTACGCCGCATTAATTCGTATAGCGGCGCAAGTTTTGAAATAGAAAACACCTTTAGCTACTTCCTCTCCCCCCGAGCCTTCAGCTCGGCTATCCCCCGCCCTTCGGGCCCTCCCCCTTCCAAAGGAAGAGGGTCAAAGCGGAGTGCGGCGCACAAATTAAGAAGCGCCGCAAATTTTGGAAAATAAGCTCGCGTTTACCGATTTCAAAAACTCGCGCCGCTTTCCAATTTGATGCGGCGCTCCTTCACTCCACTCTCCACTCTTCACACTCCACTCTCAATATTGTGCCCGACTACTAAATTTCGAAAGGAGCCTCAAAATGAAAGCTACATTTGTATCGAATGCCGGGATGACATCCTCGAATGTGTCTGCCTCGGCTGGGATGAAGCGAAAGCCCGGGCCTTCATCGACAGTCTCAACGTTCGCGGGGAATTTAAAATCTTCTCCGTAGAAATGGCCAGCGAAAAAGAAATCGAGCTATATAATGATGAAGCAGCCGGGGACATGTGGATCGAGTGGCTCGCTCCGCGCCTGGATAATCCGGAAAATAAAAAATACCCCTTCCTGGCCCCTGACTTTTTAGAATCCTTCTACTGGAAAGAGAGGGCGGAGTACGAGAAGGAATAAATATTTGACGCGATGCGCACATGGCGCTGTTACCGCTGTCAGCCTTAGTAATCGGTAGTCAGTAGTC
>CAVHZP010000044.1:0-10911 GCA_963640485.1 bacterium
GCTGGATTTGAAAAACGAATGTTTATCATGTATAGTATGAGGAAAGTGGATATGTTGAACGCTATCGTTTTAGTGATCAGTGATCAGTAGTCAGTAATCAGGGCGCGTTTGGCTGATAACCCATATAAAAGGTAATACCGATATGTATGAATAGCGTCAAATGCGCCCTGACTACCGACTACTGACCACCGACTACGAAACCGATAGCGATATTTTCTCTATGTATGTACTGGCGTTAATCGCGTCCCTGACTACCGATCACTGACTACTGATTACTAAACCAATAGCGGAAAGGACTCTTATTTCATGATTGATGCGAACATTCAAAAATACATGGCCTTCGTAAAGACTGTAGAGCTTGGGAGTTTCTCTTTGGCCGCTGAGGCTTTGGACTATTCCCAGTCGGGGATCAGCCGGATGATTCACGACCTGGAGAAGGAGTGGGGGCTGTCGCTCTTAGAAAGGGACCGGAGCGGCGTGCGGCTCACGTCGGACGGCATTCGCCTTTTGCCTTATGCCGAGAAATTGTGCCGCGCCTATTTCGAAATGGAGCAACAGGTGAGCGAGGTGAATGGCCTCGTGAAGGGGCTGGTGCGCATCGGCGCTTTTTCCAGTGTGGCCACCCACTGGCTGCCGCCGATCATCAAGCGGTTTCAGAAGGACTATCCCGGCATCGATTATGAGATATTGATCGGCGACTACGAGGAAGTGGAGGCCTGGGTGAATAGCGGACGGGTGGATTGCGGATTCAGCGAACTGCCGGAGCGTTCGCGGTTCGAGCCGCTCATTGTGATTCGTGATGAGCTTATGGTGATTCTCCCACCGGACCATCCGCTGACCCGCTACGACGCCATCCCGCTCCAGGCATTGAGCGAAGCGCCGTTTCTTCTCCTGGAAAAGCGGGCGCCCAGCTCGATCATCAAAATTTTTGAGACTTACCACGTGCAGCAAAAGATCAAGCTCACCACTTGGGACGACCCGGCTATGATGTCTATGGTGGAGCACGGCATCGGCATCAGTATCGAGCCCAAACTGATTTTGCAACGTGTCCCCTACCACATTGCCATACGCCCTCTCGCCGAGCCGGCGTACCGGGAAATCAGCCTCATCATGAAGGACCGAAAGAACGCGTCAGCGGCGATGAAGAGGTTTCTGGGGTACGCCATGGAGTTCTTGCAGGAGCAGGGATAGGGGATAAGGCATATTTGACGAAGTAGTCAAACGAGCTAAGCCCTCTTCTTTGAAGAGGGTGCCCATAGGGCGGGTGATGCGCGATAGCATATTCCGCTACTGCATTCCATCATCCGGCCTAACGGCCACCTTCTTCAAAGAAGAAGGCATATACGAGGATGCCACTACAGTCAAGAGCGTCCTTATCCCTTATCCCCTATCCCTTATCCCTTGTCCATCTCATTTCCTCATCACACTTCTAACCATTCATACCAAATCCGAATACCCCTTGACGGATTTCCCGGCATCCATTACAATACTCTCAACTTCAAATCATGCGATAACTCAGGATTAAGCTACAGACCAATGTCTCAGAGAGCCGGCGTAAGGTGAAAGCCGGTACGGAGGATGGAGCGTGTCACCTGACAGCACCGGGTTGAATTCAGTAGGTCCGGCGGGGCTCCCCGTTATGGAGAAGAAACACAAAGCTACAAATGCAGGGTGGTACAGCGCTTAGGCGCCCTTGTCCGATCGGTTCGGCAGGGGCTTTTTTTATACCCTTTTTGCATTTTTACTTTGGGTCAAGCGACAAGCCAGAGTGGTACCGCGCACACGCGCCTCTGCACCGAGATTTTTCGGTGCGGAGGCTTTTTTTATTTCACAAAAGGAGAACAAGCATCATGGTTACATTTCTTACCGGTCATCGAGTCCCGGGCCTGGGACATTCTATTTCTTTCACAACGGCACACAGAAAAACGAAACGAAAACCCATTTTCAGGCGGATAGGATAAAGGAAAATCTTCCGCCTCACCTTCAGGAGGCACATCATGAATACAAGAAAACTCATCAAATCCATCGGCATGGCAGCACTTATTTCCTCTATGGCATTTTCTCTCACCGGTTGCGGCGGCGGCGCGAAGTCTTCCGTTTCCTCCGGTGCACCGGGGGCGGCGAAGATCGGCTTCATCGCGGCCCTCTCCGGCGGCGCAGCGGCGTATGGCTTGGGCCAGCAGGAAGGCACCATGCTCGCCATCGAGGAAATCAACGCGAAGGGCGATTTCCCCATCGATCTGGAAACCATCGACACCAAGGGCTCCACCCAGCAGGCCATCAGCGCGGCGCAGAAGCTCATCAATAGCAAGGCTGCCATCGTCATCGGCCCCACGCTTTCGGGCGAAATGAAATCGGCGGGCCCGATTCTCCAGAAGGCGCAGATGCCGACCCTGGGCACCGCGGTGACGGCAGAGGGCATCACCGACATCGGCGATTATATTTTCCGCAATGCCAGCCCGGAATCTTCGAACATCCCGCAGACGGTGAAGAAGACCCACAAGCTCCTGGGCTATAAGAATTGCGTCATCTTGTATTCCAATAACAACGAACACCAGGTATCGGCGTACCATGTATTCGAACGGACCCTGAAGGAAGAGGGCGTAGAAATCCTTGCCACGGAAACTTTCGCCGACGGCGATCACGACTTCGCGGCGCAGGTGACGAAGATCCACGACATGAAACCGGACTGCGTCATCATCGCCGGCTACTACCAGGAAGGCGCGCTGATTCTCCGCAAGATGAGAGAAATGGGCATGAACCAGCCGGTTCTCGGGGACAATGGTTTCGTATCGCCTCGCCTCATGGAACAGGCCGGCGCCGCTGCGGACAATGTGTATGCCTCCGCTATGTGGTCGGCTAATAAGAACAGTGAACGGACCAAAGCATTCGTGGAAAATTTCACGAAGAAATATGGCCACGCACCGGACCAGTTTTCCGCCGGTGCCTATGACGGCGTGTACATCGCCATGGAAGCCATGAAGAAGGCGGGCACCGTGACGGACCACAAAAAGATTCGTGACGCTATGGCGGAAATCAAAGACTTCCACGGCGTCTGCGGCGACCTGACCTTTGATGCGAAAAGGGACCCGGTGGTAGACCTGGTACTCCTGAAGGTGGAAAATGGGGAATTTACGGAAGTGAATACGAAGTGAGAAGAGGGCCGCGAAAGCGGTCCTTTTTTAGTGGTCGGTAGTCGGTAGTCGGTGGTCGGTTCGCACTTGGCTGCTTTCTCATCGTAGTCGTGAACCGTTTATCGCGCTGCCAAAATCCGTGTGCATATGGGATGGCGGGAAATGGAGAGATGGCTTACCGTGAACAGCTCCATTTCTTGCTATCGCCAAAATGGTTATACGGTAAACGATCTATGTATGTGCTGGCGTTAAATGCGGCCTGACTACTAATTACTGATTCCTAAACCGATAGCCCTTATCTCTTACTGTCATATGCTATAATGAGAAATAAAAATAAAAGGAGACCAACCATGGATGCCATCAAAATGATTGCCATTGATCTGGACGATACATTGCTGAGAGATGATATTTCTATTTCCGACTACACGAAAGACGTTTTGCAAAAGGCCATGGCGCAAGGCGTGCGCATTGTCATCGCCACGGGGCGCATGTTTCGCGCGGCCCGTCCCTGGGGGAAGGCCATCGGCTTGGGTGATGTGCCGGTGATTTGCTACACTGGCTCCCTCACCGGCCTCTGCGAGAGCGGGCGGCTGCTGCGGGATGTGCGCATCGAGAAGGATGTGGCGGAGGAAATCCTTGCCACCATCCGCGAACATGGCTGGTACGCTCACACCTATATCGACGATGAAATGTATGTGGCGAAGCGGGATTCCCGTACCGACGACTACGAGCGCCAGTGCGGTGTCATGGCGCATGAGGTGGGCGAGGATTTCTATCACCCCGCCAAAGCGCCGACGAAGATTCTGATTTGCGAATACGATAGCGAAAAGATGAAGGCCATCGAGGAAATTTTGCGGGAGAAATACAGCGCCGTTGTGAACCAAGTGAAGTCGAAGCCTTTCTTCTTTGAAATGAACAGCAAAGAATGTTCCAAAGGCAAAGCCGTGTCGGCTCTTGCGAAAGAGTGGGGCATCGAGCTGAATGAGATCATGACTTTCGGCAATGGGAACAACGACGTTTCCATGCTCTCCATGACCCCCTGGGGCTTCGCTGTGGCGAATGCGTCCCAGAGCGCCAAAGCCGCCGCCGCCCACGAAACCGCGTCGAACAATGAAGACGGCGTGGCGAAGGCAGTGGAACGGTATGTGATTGGAAAGTAGTCGGTAGTCGGTAGTCGGTAGTCAGGACGCGTTTGTCGATAGCGCACATAGAAGGTGATACCGATATGTATGAATAGCGCCAAATGCGAACCGACCACCGACCACCGACTACCGACTACCGACTACTGATTACTAAATCCTACAGTATAACGAGGAAATAACTATGAAAGAAGACACCTTTCGTTTTGTAATCATCACCGGCATGAGTGGTGCCGGGAAGACGAATTTCATGCAGAAACTGGAGGACATGGGTTACTACTGCGTAGACAACTTGCCGCCGGTTCTGATTGTGCGCTTTGCGGATCTGTGCTGGAAGAGTACCTCCAGCACCCGCCATGTGGCGGTGGTGACGGACATTCGCGGTGGCTCGTTCTTTGATGCGCTGCCTCAGGCATTGGACGAACTGGACAAGCGGGGGATTCCTCACGAAGTGGTATTTCTGGAAGCCTCCGACGAGGCGCTGGTGCGGCGCTACATGGAAACCCGCCGGCAGCATCCGTTGGGCAAGAATACCCGCATCCAGGAGGGCATCGCCCAGGAACGCAGCATTCTCGCCGGTGTGCGGGCGCAGGCGGATATGATCATCGACACCACCACCATGAAGACTTCGGACCTGAAGGAATACATGGTGAGCCGTTTCAGTGGCAATGAGGAAAATAAGGAAATGCAGATCACCGTCTTTTCCTTTGGTTTCAAATACGGCATCCCCATTGACGCAGACATGGTGATCGACGTGCGTTTCCTGCCGAATCCTTTCTACGTGCCGGAGTACAAGCACTCCACCGGAAGGGTGAAGGAAGTGGCGGATTATATTTCCGCGGCGCCGGTGACGAAGGAGTTTCTGGACAAGCTCTTTGACTTCATGGATTTCATGGCGTCTCAATTCAAATCGGTGGGGAAGACCCAATTCACCATCGCTATCGGTTGCACCGGCGGCATGCACCGCTCTGTCTTCGTGACGGAGAAACTGGGCCGTTACTTGAATCAGAAATTAGGCCATGTGAATATCGAGCACCGGGACCTGCATCGCAACCCGGTGGAGCATGATGCCAATGACATCATGGAGGAGGAGCCATGAAACATTTCCTGCAATGGCTCTATCCGGGGCTGGCGGTGAAGCGTTGGCTCCTACTCTTTTCCTTTGGCATTCTCCTTCTGGTCTTCGGGGCGACGCTGATTCTGAACTACCAGATTTTCGGCATCATTGAAGAGGAAATATTGCGTTTCGCCTTCCAGATGACAGGGAGCTACAGCTACACCTTCCTGGCGGTTTGCGGGACGCTGATGATCCTTCTGGCGCTGTACCTCATGGGCATGGCGATCCGGCGGCTGGTGAAGCGGTTCTTCGCCCTCATGGCGCCGGGGCAGGAAGAAGTGTCGAAGAGCATCATTTCCCGCGTGGAACTGGCCCGCGGCATGAAAGTGGTTTCCATCGGCGGCGGTCATGGGCTCTCCATGCTCCTCCGCGGCCTGAAAAATAAAACCTCCAATATCACCGCCATCGTGACCGTGGCGGACGACGGTGGCTCTTCAGGACGTCTTCGGGAGGAAATGGGCATCATTGCCCCCGGGGATTTACGAAATTGCCTGGTGGCTTTGGCAGACAAGGAAACGATGCTGGAACAGCTCTTCCAATACCGCTTCGGCGGCGAAGGCGAGCTCTCCGGCCATAGCTTAGGAAATCTATTTCTCGCGGCCCTCATCAAAGAATTCGGAAATCCCCAGAACGCGCTGGAAGCGGCCAGCAAGGTCCTGAACATTCGCGGCCGCGTCATGCCCGCCACCGGCGAAAAAGTGCGGCTCCGGGCGAAAATGTCTGACGGCGAGCTGGTAGAAGGGGAATCGGAGATTTCCGCGTACCAGGAAAGTTCGGGAAAAGAAGCCCGCATCGTCCACATGTCTACCATCCCGAAGAATCCCATCGCCGTGGGCGGCGCGCTGGAAGCCATCAAGGCGGCGGACCTCATCACACTGGGACCGGGAAGCCTCTACACCAGCGTGCTGCCGAATCTTTTGGTCCCTGAAATCCTGCAGGCCATCCGCGCTAGCCAGGCGCCGGTGATTTATGTGTGCAACGTGATGACCCAGCCCGGTGAAACCACCGGCTACACCGTGGGCGACCACCTGAAGGCGCTGCAAGACCACATCGGCGGCGGCGTCATCGACTTCGTCCTGGCGAACAACGCCATTCCCCGCCCCGAAGTGCTGGAGAAATACGCGAAAGTCGGCGCCATCCCCGTGAAGATCGATCGGAATAAAGTGGAAAAACTGGGCGCCCAGCTCATCGAAGCCGACCTCCTGGGAGTTGCCAAAGACGCAGCACAGGACACCCGCGTCCTGGCTGATGAGATCGTAGAAATCCACAGCCTTCTGAGGGCAAAGATTTCCCCCGAGGCGCTGGAAGATTATTTGAGGAGGGGGCACTGATTGTGCCGCGTCCGCTGGTGCAAACATGTATAGGGAAACACTGCAAAGTATAGTCTCGACCGCTTTCTTGCTATGTTTTATTAGCCTTACATGAGTCGCCCCTTGGAGAAGGGGCCGCCCAATAGGGCGGGATGGAATGCGCCGAAGGCGCATAATCAGCAGTAGCGAAAGACACGCTAAGTTGTGCGAATAATCTTTCATGAGATCGTTAGTGCAGATTGTACCTCTAGGGAAACACTCCATCCCCGCTATCGCGCGCCGTTTGGCTGCTCAGTGAGATGTCCATCTAGCCGACTAGCAGCCAGCAGCTAGCAGCTAAAAGCGGCAGTGACATGTATGCACTGGCGGTAAACCGCTATCATAAAGGAGACCTATGTCATTTACGGAACAAGTGAAAAACGAATTGGCCCGTCTTCCCCGGGAAGACAAGGGGAGCCGCGCGGCGGAGCTTTTGGCTTTGCTCCGTATGAGTGGCTCCTTCATCACCGGCGCTCGCGGCAAGTGGGGGCTGGAATTTTCCACCGGAAATAGCGCCGTAGCGCGCCGCGTGCTGGTTTATCTGAAGAAAGATTTCGGCTTTATGCCTTCCACCATGGTGCGCCAGGGCCGCAGGCTCCGGAAGAAAAATGTGTACACCCTGATGGTGCAGCCCTCGGCGGAGGGATTGGATTTCCTGGACGCCATGGGGCTATCCCCCTTGGCGGGGGCTGACGACATGGAGAAAATGTCCACCGAGGAAGAGCGGCAGGCGTACCTTGCCGGCGCTTTCCTTGGCGGCGGCTCCGTCAGTCGTCCCCAGAGCGATTACCATTTAGAGATGGTGACCCAGTCCTCCCATTTCGCCGAGGAAATCGTGAAGGCTATGAAAAGTTTCAAGCTCAATGCCCGCCTCACGGATCGGAAAAGTGATTATATAGTATATATAAAAGACGGTGACGAAGTGTCTGATTTCCTGCAAATCGTAGGCGCCACCCAAAGCTACATGGATTTCGAAAGTGTGCGGGTGGTGAAGGACATGCGAAACCGGGTGAATCGCCAGGTGAATTGCGAGACCGCGAACCTGCAAAAGACCGTGGACGCCGCCGTGCGGCAGACCCACCTGGTGAAGCAACTTCTCGCTGGGGAAAGCCTCTCCTCCCTGTCGCCGAAAATTCGCGAAGCCTGCGAACTCCGCCTGGCCCATCCCAATGCCAGCCTTTCGGAGTTGGCAGAAATCTGCGGTATCACCAAGTCCGGCCTGGCGCACCGGTTTAAGAAGATAGAAGCGCTTGTGGCGGAGGCAAAAAGCCGTTGAGGTTTAGTAATCAGTAATCAGTAGTCAGTGATCAGTGGTCAGGGCGCAATTAACGCTATTTTCACATAGTGGTAGTCTTGCTATATGAAAATAGCGGGAAATGCGTCCTGACTACCGACTACTGACCACCGACTACAAAATCGATAGCGTAACTCCGCCCCTCTTTTACGAAAGGATCTAGATGAAACTAAAAGCAACCATCGCCGCAGCCATTTGCGCGCTCTCCCTCTACGGAAGCGGGGCTGCGGCTTCTCCTTTGGAGGAGACCTATACCACCTTGCCACTGAAGCAGGTGAAGACAGAGGGCACTCTGATTTTTTCTGATTGCCCGGAGTATGCCAATGCGCCGGGGATTTTGTACGAAGGCACCGTGAAAGAGGGGAAAGGCCGGCTCTACTACTACCATGTGAACGAGCTCGGCACACCGGCGCGGCTGGTGGTCTATGCCGAATCGGACAATCCCCAGGACATCACCGTCCTTCGCACGCTTAAAGGCGATGCCAGTCGCTCCTACATTCCCACGGGAAGCACGCTCTCCTTCCGCGAAGTGGTGAGCCCAAAGCAGAAAGAAATTTCCATTTCCCTTCCTGAAAAGAAGCGGACCATCCTTTTCGAGGACAATGTGAAAGGCATTCGCAAAGACGATCTGGTGAGTGGATTCGTAGACATCCGGACAGACAAGCCTGTGACCCTGGGGGCCGCCATATTTCCAAAAGGCGATGACAAGACCATCCAGGAGAAATTGGACGCAGCGACTCCGCTCCCACCGGACAGCCATGAAATGCGCGGCACCTTCGCCAGCGATATTTATTTCGAGAGCGAGCCCTGGGATTTCTCAAAAGGAAATGCGGAAATCGTGGTGGGCCACTCCTTCCCATTCCAGCAAGGCCACGATGAGATGAGCGACGTGACGCGGGAAAACACCGGCGACTACGGCATCACCTATCACATGCGCATCCCCACCAAAGGCGAAGGGAAATACAAACTCTACATCAATCCCATGGGCGGCGTGTACATGGGCACTTTCCAGATCGGGCAACATCAGAAACTTCTCCAGGTCTATCGCACCGATGACAAGCGAAGCCGCGGCTGGTTCGGCCACGACACCATCGAGCACTACATGGAGGCCGGCACCTGGGACACCGGAAAAGACCTCTACCTCCGCTTCATTCCGGCGGGGGCGACGTACTTGCCTATACGTTTTTTGTTGGTGAAAGAACGGTAGGGGGTTAGTGGTCGGTAGTCGGTAGTCGGTAGTCGGTAGTCGGTGGTCGGGGCGTGTTTTCCGCTATCCACACATATAGGGAAAATCGCTATGTAAATGTGGCGTTAATCGCGTACTGGCTAGTAAGTGATACCGGTAACATCTCTATGTACGCACCGGCGAAATCCGCACCTTGACTACCGACTACCGACCACCGACCACCGACTACTAAACCTCAAACGTATTTCCCCGCTTTTCCCCTTATGGTATAATGATTTCAAAAATCAAACCCACGCAAAGGAGAATGAGAATGAAATTTATCCAGTTTCGCATCGGCGATCGAGTACAGATGAAGAAGAAGCATCCCTGCGGCAGCCAGGAGTGGGAAGTCATGCAGCTTGGCAGTGATATGCGCATCAAGTGCTGCGGCTGCGGCCACATCGTCCTGATTCCCCGCACCAAATTCCTGAAAGGCACGAAGAAAGTCTTGAACCGCGACGTCACAGAGGATACGCCATTGGTGAGTCGCACCTCGGAGTTTGAAGGGGAGTAAGCGGAAGGAAATAGGCCATCACGGACGGCGATTTCCGGGGCAGAAAAAAGTTTCAAGAAATTTCAAAAAAGTACTAGACAGATGAATGTCTCCGTGCTATAATCTATAACCGTGATGAGGACGCACCTACGAAGCGTCAAACGAACTTCGAAAGAACTTCGAAATGATGTTAAAAAAGTCCTTGACAAATACCTGAGTTGATGATATGATAATCAAGTCGCTGACATGCTGGCGTAGCTCAGTTGGTAGAGCAGCTGATTTGTAATCAGCAGGTCGTAGGTTCGAGTCCTATTGCCAGCTCCATATGGGCGGATTCCCGAGTGGTTAAAGGGAGCAGACTGTAAATCTGCCGGCTTTGCCTTCATAGGTTCGAATCCTATTCCGCCCACCATCACTATCGCGGGGTGGAGCAGTTGGTAGCTCGTCGGGCTCATAACCCGAAGGTCGCAGGTTCAAGTCCTGCCCCCGCAACCATGTTAAACCATTTCCTATATATAGATTTGCTGATATAGCTCAGTCGGTAGAGCGTATCCTTGGTAAGGATAAGGTCACCAGTTCAATCCTGGTTATCAGCTCCATGGCGGCTTAGCTCAGTTGGCTAGAGCAAGCGGTTCATACCCGCTGTGTCCGGAGTTCAAATCTCTGAGCCGCCACCAAAACGAAAAAGGAGTTCTCGAAAGAGAGCTCCTTTTTCATGTACTATAGCGAGAAGGACGCTATAGCTTTAGTAATCAGTAATTAGTAATCAGTGGTTAGGACGCATTTTCCGCCATTCATACATATCGGGACTACCGCTATGTGAGAATAGCGTCAATCGCGCCCTGACTACTGACTACCGATTACTAATTACTAAACCGATAGCATTATCTTCTCCATGTATGCACTGGCGAAAGTTGCGTCCTGACTACTGATTACTAATTACTAATTACTAAACAAATAGCGTTAATCACCACTCATTTTCTTCTTGTGTCTCCTTGCCTTTGTATGTATAATAAAGAAAGCGCAAATCTAGTTTTGCAATATTCTTTTTTGTAAAAGGAGAAGAAAAGAAATGGCAAAAGCTCATTACGAAAGAACAAAACCCCATGTTAACATCGGCACCATTGGCCACGTCGATCATGGTAAAACTACCCTGACCG
>CAVHZP010000045.1:0-10763 GCA_963640485.1 bacterium
AGTATTGCATAAAAATTCGTATAATTTCTGATTCTTCGATTTAATCAGTGTTTCCTAAGCGTAGAAACAAGAATTTCCCCTGTTCCTTCCGTTTGCTTATACCTTATGAAGCCCGGCTTCGAGAAGAATTTTTTCACAAAGCTGCGGGAAAGATATACCTGCCGCATTGGCTGCTTTCGGCACCAGACTAGTGGCAGTCATGCCGGGAATCGAATTCGCTTCCAGTAAAAACGGCCGTCCATTGGCATCAGTCTTGAAATCAAAGCGAGCCACACCTTCACACTCTGCCATGCGATAGCCGATTTCCGACAAGCGACTCATTTCTTCGGTCAGTTCCTTAGAAATAGGCGCCGGCACAATGTAGTCCGTCGCCCCTTTGGTATATTTCGAATGGTAATCATACTGCCCGGAATGGGGGCTAATCTGAATCACAGGCAACGCTTTCCCATCGAGCACAGAAACAGTGAATTCGTCCCCCTCCAGATACGCTTCCGCCAGGATGCGGGGCTCTACCGTAAATACGCGGTCAATAGCAGCCGATAGCTCTTCCGAATTCCTCACAATTTCGATGCCAATGGTGGATCCTTCGCAAGCAGGTTTCAGCACCACAGGAAAAGAGAAGTTCTCGCGGATGTCTTTTTCCACAGTTTCCTTCCCGTCCCGCAGATAGTAAGGTTTGGAAAATGCCATGGGAAGCCCTGCCTGCTTGAAGAAATGACTGCTCATAATCTTATCTATGGTGATGGCGCTGGAGGTAACACCGGAGCCGGTATAAGGAATCTGCGCCAGCTCGAGCACGCTCTGAATGGTACCATCTTCTCCGTATTTCCCATGAAGCGCAATGAAAACTGCATCAGCGTTCTCTGCTTTCAGCTGCTCCACCACCCGATGGGGATCATACTCCAGCGGAATCACGTGATAGCCAATAGACGTAAGGGCATCCGCGATGGCAGTCCCTGTATTTCTGGAAACCGGCGCTTCCCGGGACGGCCCCCCCATAAGGACCACAATTCGGCTCTCTTTTGTAATCAATTTGCAAATCCCTTTTCTTTAATCAACTGAATCAACTCTTCGCCGGAACGGAAAATGCTCCCCGCTCCCATGGTGATAATCATGTCTCCGGGCTTCACGAAATCCCGAAGCGCCGCCGCCATATCAGTCACCTGATCCACATAATGAATTTCTTTTTCCGGAAGCCGTTTCTGTACCAAAGACGGAATCAGATGGCCATCAATCCCCGGAATTTTTTCCTCACTGGCCGCATAAATATCGGTAAAGAACAGCACGTCAGCCGCGTCAAAGGCTTCTGCAAATTCTTCCTGCAACAGCTTCGTGCGGGAGTAACGATGGGGCTGGAACGCACAAATGATGCGATGGTCCCCGGTCTCTCTGGCGGCGCTTAAAGTCGCTTTGATTTCTGTGGGGTGGTGGGCATAATCATCGACAATCCAAAGTCCATCGTCCCGGGACTTGGTCTCGAAGCGACGCTTCACACCTACGAAATGACGAAGCGCTTCCTCGATGGTTTCCATAGAAATCCCGCAGGAAATAGCCGCTACTACCGCGCCCAAGGCATCACGCACATTGTGAGTTCCGGGAATCTGCAGCTCGATGGTGCCGAGCACTTCTTCCCCATGAACCACATCGAAGAGTAAATGTTTATTTACATATCTTTTATTCACAGCCTGATAGTCCGCTTCCGCACTAAAGCCGTAAGTAATGACTTTCTTCTGCACCTGTGGCAGAATCTCGCGAACTCCTTCGCTGTCGATGCAAAGGATCGCCATGCCATCGTCATAGGAAATATGACTGATGAATTCCACGAAGGCTTTGCGAATATTTTCTACGGTACCATAGTGATCCAGATGGTCGTCTTCGATATTGGTGACCACGGTCATATAAGTCGAAAATTTCAGGAAAGAGCCGTCACTTTCATCAGCTTCGGCAATCACATAGTCGCCGTGCCCCAGCGTCGAATTTCCATGAATATAATCCGCCGATGCCCCCAGCACAATGGTGGGATCTTTCTTCGCTTCATAGAAAATCTGCCCCACCATGGCAGAGGTCGTAGATTTCCCATGAGCACCGGCTACTGCGATGCCGCGGCCCCAGCCGAACATCGCCGCCAGCACGTCGGACCGGTGGAAAACCGGAATCCCCTTCTTCTCTGCTTCTACCAGTTCCGGATTATCTTTCGAAATGGCAGAAGAAATGACGATACAATCGCAGCCTTCCACATGAGCCGCTTCATGGCCGATATAGACCGTGGCGCCTTTTTTTCTGAAATCTTCCAGAAAAGCAGAGTCGGACATATCGGAGCCGGATACTTTATAGCCTTTTTCCAGGAGTATTTTGGCCAGGGCACGCATGCCCATACCGCCAATCCCCACAAAATGGAATGATTGATATTGTTTCAAATCCATAGTGAAATTTCCTTTATTTAATCAACGAAAGAGCCATCCTGGCGATGTCTTCTCCGGCATGAATCTTTTTCAATTTTCCCATAGAGCCTGCCATCATGGCCAGGGATTCCGGATTCTCCATCAAGTCCCCGATATCCTGAATCAGTTCCTTATCGGTCACATACTGGTCCACAATCATTTTCGCCGCTCCCGCTGCTACGAAGACGCGGGCATTGAAAGTCTGGTGATCTTCTGCTGCGTAAGGATAGGGAATCAGAATCGATGGGATTTCTCTGGCTGCCACTTCAGCTAAGCTGATAGCGCCGGCGCGGCAAATGATGAGATCCGCTGCCGCCAGGGCATTTTGCATATGGTATTCGTATTTAATGATGCGGCTGCTGGTGCCATATCGGCCGTCTTCTGCGCAGCCCAGTTCTTTGGTCACATTGTCATAGCCCAAATCCCCAGTCACATGGTAGAGGCAGATATTTTTGGTATCTTTGAAATGTTTATGCACGCCAATCATGGACGTATTGATGGTCTTCGCCCCGCGGCTGCCACCGGTGATGAGTACCATGAAATCCTCCGGGTGAATGCCGAGAAGTTTTCTGGACTCTACCCGTTTGGCAGAAACCACATCGGGACGAATCGGATTTCCTGTATACACACACTTTTCCGGGTGTGGGAAACGAGGCGCCGCATCCTCATAGCCCAAAGCAATCTTATCCACAAAACGACTCAAAATCTTATTGGTCACGCCGGGAATCACGTTCTGCTCCTGAACCAAAGTCGGAATGTGAGACAGCGCCGCAGCCAACAGAATGGGACCGCACACATAGCCACCGGTACCGATGACCACATCTGGTTTGAAATCCTGCAAAATCTTCCGCGCTTTGAATAAACTGCCTGCGGTCTTCAAAAGAATACTGATGTTTTCAAGGGTCAGCTTTCTTTTCAGCCCGGCTGCTTCCAAAGACGCAAACTTGTATCCTTCTCTCGGAATAATCTTCGATTCCATCCCATTGGGCGTGCCAACAAAAAGGAATTCCACATCATCCAGCTTCGCTAACTCCTTGGCAATGGTAATGGCGGGATAAATATGGCCGCCCGTACCACCACCGGATAAAATCACTCTCTTCATGAGAACTCCCAAACTTCTATTTCAAACTCTTCACGATACGTTTAAAATCCATGCCCCGCTCTTCCATATTGCGATACATATCAAAAGACGAGCAAGCCGGCGAAAGAATCACCACATCCGAAGGCGCTGCCAGACTTCTCCCCAAGGCTACTGCCTCTTTCATGTCCTTCACGCGATGCACGGACGCGACGCCTACTTCTTTGGCTGCTTTTTCGAAACGCTCTGCCGCCGCCCCCAGAAGGATCAGGGCTTTCGTATGCCCCTTCACTTTTTCCATGAAATCGGTAAGAGGAATGCCTTTGTCATAGCCACCGGCGATGAGAATCACCTTTTCATCGAAAGCTTCCATGCCTTTGATGACTGCATCGGTATTGGTGGCTTTGGAATCGTTGTAATAGGAAACGCCGTCCAGCTTTCTCACAAATTCAATGCGATGAGGCAATGCAGTGAAAGTTTTCAGCACTTCTACGATCACAGAAACCGGGACGCCGCCTTCATAAGCAAGGAAAGACGCTGCCAGAGCATCCGCATAATTCTGCACACCTTTCAGCAGCAACTCCTTGGTGGAGCAAAGGGAAATCTTCTTCCCGCCTCGCTTCAAAGTCAGCACGTCTCCGTCCAGATACGCCCCCTCCTCCACTTCGTGAGTGGTAGAAAGCAGGCATACATGGGTATGGGACGCTGCGGCTTCCTGGAACTGTGGGGTATAAGGATCTTCTGCATTGAGCAGCAGGCAATCAGCGCTGTCCATATTTTCGAAAATCCGCGCCTTCGCCGCCGCATAGGCTTCCATGGTATGATGACGCTCCAAATGATCCGGCGTGATATTCAAAATCACCGCCGCTTTGGGCTTAAAATCATGAATAAATTCCAGCTGGAAACTGGATACTTCTGCTGCAATGAGCCCGCCTTCCGGCACCAGCTCTGCTTCCCGGGAAAGGGAAATCCCCAGATTTCCTGCCAGCGCAAAGGGCCGTCCCCAATGGCTCAGCATACTTCCCAAAAGGGTGGTGGTAGTGGTTTTCCCATTGGTTCCTGTGATGGCGAGAATCGGCGCTTTCGTCACGCGATATGCCAATTCCACTTCGCTCAATACGGGAATATTTCTGCGGAAAGCTTCCTGCACAATGGGATTTTCAGAAGGTACAGACGGCGACACCACCAGGGCATCCATGCCATCCAAAAGCTCGCCGGTCTGCGGGCCGAAGCGGAATTCCGCCCCCTGCTCCACCAAAGCGGCTTTTTCTTTTTTATCACTTACATTGTCTTTCAGATCGGAAATCAGAACTTTCGCCTCATGTCGCAAAAGCACATGAGCCGCTCCCAATCCGCTGATACCGGCGCCAAGGATTAATACATTTTTCATTGAAATACCTCCCGGCAAACATAAGCCATGTTGCAGAAAACAAACTACAACATATAAATCGTAAGCATCAAAGCCAGGCAGGCAGCGAGGCCTTCAAAGATCCAGAAGGACCATACCACTCTGACTTCGCTCCATCCGGACAATTCAAAATGATGGTGCAGCGGGCTCATCTTGAATACCCGCTTTCCTGTCGTTTTGAAGGAAATGACCTGAATAATCACAGACAGTGCTTCTAACACAAAAATCATACCGATGAAAACCAGAAGAAGCTCAGTGCGGGTCATCACAGAAATCCCTGCGATAGCGCCGCCCAAAGCCAGGGAGCCTGTGTCTCCCATGAAAACTTTCGCCGGATGATAATTGAAAAACAGGAACCCGGCGCAAGCACCGGCCAGGATAATGATGAAATATCCCAAGTCGTGGAAACCGGTCATGTAGCAATACAGCGCATAGGCAGAAAAAGAAATGACGCAGCAGCCCGAAGCAAGCCCGTCCAGGCCGTCGGTGAGATTCACTGCATTCGACGCACCCACGATGACAAGCAGCACGAAGGGATAATAGAGATAGCCAATAGAGATTTCAAAAGAGGTAAAAGGAATGGCAATGGAATACGGCAGTCCCAATGTATCCACTACGCCCCAGCAGAAGAGAACCGCCAGAATAATCTGGCCAATCATTTTCTGCTTCGCCGTAAGGCCCAGGTTCCGCTTCTTCTCGGCTTTGATGAAATCATCCAGGAAGCCCAGAAGGCCATGTCCCAAAGTCAGGAATAAAATCCACAATACCGATGGATCCAGCAAGTGGTTAAATAAAACTACAATGACCATAGCTGCCAGCATAAACAGCCCGCCCATGGTGGGCGTACCGCTCTTGGCGCGATGGGATTTCGGCCCTTCGGTACGGATAGACTGCCGGGCTTTCAATTTCTTTAAAAGCGGCAATCCCACGAAACCAATCGCAATAGTAATCACAGCTGCTTCCAGCAGATACAGCAAATAATTAGTTTCCATTCGTTTCCAGAACTCCCCTCATGAATTTCGGCACAGCCTCCATATGCATATAATGGGAGCCTTTCACCAGCACCGCATCCCCCGGCCTTGCCAGGTGCAAGAGGTGCTTCGCTGCTTCCTCGCAGGTGTCGCAGCAAATCGCAGGAAGGCCGCCTTTTTCAGCGCCTTCTGCCAATTTCCGGGACAGCGGACCTACCACGATAAGTCCATCAAATCCGATGGCTGCCGCTTTTTCTCCGGTTTCAAAATGCAATTTTTCTTCCATTTCACCAAGCTCTCCCATGTCGCCGAGCACCAGGAAATGGTGCTTCGCGGGGATCTGTTTCAGCGAACGGAACGCCATCTCCATGGAAAGAGGATTGGCATTATAAGAATCATCCATGACGGAAATCCCCGCCACATCGAGAAGCGTCTGCCGCTGCCCGGAGGGACGGAAATCCGCCAAAGTTTTCTGAATTTTTCTGGCATCCACGCCAATGACGCGACCTGCTGCTACCGCCGCCAGAGCATCATAGACGTTGTGAATCCCCAGAAGCGCCAGCTTTACTTTGAAAGCTTCGTCAAAAGAGGTACATACGAACTGAGTATGGTCCGCCTCGTAGCGAATGTCACTTCCCCGCACGGTATAGCGGCCTTTAACGCCGTAGGAAATCACTTTTCCCTGGAAATCGTCTGCCATGGCTTTCACATAGGGATCATCGCCGTTCAGGATCGCCACGCCATCAGCCGGCAGTGCCTCGATGAGCTCTGCTTTCGCTTTGGCGATATTCGCCTGGCTTCCCAAAATGCCGATGTGGGAAGTGCCCACATTGGTCACAATCCCGATGGTGGGGCTGGCAATGCGGCAAAGTTCTGCAATCTGGCCAAATCCGCGCATTCCCATTTCCACGACACATACTTCTGTTTCCTTGGTCATGGAAAGGAGAGTCATGGAGAGGCCAATTTCATTATTGAAATTTTTCTGGGTGGCGCAGACCCGGAAACGGGACGCCAGCACAGAGGCAGTCATATCTTTGGTGGTGGTTTTCCCATTGGAGCCGGTGATGCCAATCACCGGGATACGAAAACGCATCCGGTGGAAGTGCGCCAGATTTTCCAACGCTTCTAAGGTATCAGACACCAGAAATATGGACACACCGCCCGGCACCCGTTCCGCTGCTTTCTCATCGGAAATAATGACGCCCGTAGCACCGGCTTCGCATGCCTTTCCTATGAACGCATGGCCGTCAAAATTCTCGCCTTTCAGCGCGATAAATACATTTCCACTTTGGATAGAGCGGGTATCAGTGCTCACACCATTCATATCCGGTTCGGTGCCACGGGAAATCAATTTCGCCCCGCAGGCTCTAATAACTTCATCTATGGTAAAGGCAGCCATGAGTCTCACCCTTTCAGTGCTTTCCGTGCTTCTTCCCTATCGTCGAAATGAATGGTTCTATCTTTCAAAATCTGATAATCTTCATGGCCCTTGCCGGCGATAAGGACGATGTCGTCGCCCTGCGCCAGCTCGATGGCTCTCTGAATCGCGCTTCTGCGGTCTACGATTACTTCATAGTCCAAAGAAGGCTTCTTTTCTTTGATTTCCTTCACGCCCGCTGCCACTTCGGCCACGATGGTATCCGGGTCCTCAGTGCGGGGATTGTCGCTGGTCACGATGGCAATATCCGCATTTTCTGCGGCAATGCGTCCCATGATCGGCCGTTTTAACTTATCTCTATCACCGCCGCAGCCGAAAACTACGATGATTTTTCCTTTTGTAATTTCCTGGGCCGTGGTCAGAATCTTTTCCAGGCCGTCCGGTGTATGAGCATAGTCCACCACCACCGTGAAGGACTGGCCTTCGTCGATAAGCTCAAAACGTCCCGGCACGCTGTGGAAGGTTTTCATGGAAGCCACGACATCTTCCATAGGAATCCCTTCGGAAAGCGCTGCGCCCATGGCGCCTAAGGTATTGTAAATATTGAAGCGGCCTGCCAATCTGGTTTCCACTTCATAGATTTTTCCCTGGTATTTCACTTTAAAAGCCGAGGATTTCCCGGTGAAACGACTATCGAAAGCGTAGAGATCTGCATTTTCATCTACCATGCTGTAAGTGTGAAGACCGCAAACCTTCGGATTCACCGCGTCCTCCATCACATGGGCATAGGGGTCGTCCACATTCACCCAGGCGGCTTTGTTGTCCTTCTGCTGTCCTTCTTTGGAAATCATAGCAAAGAGAATCGCCTTGGCTTTGGCGTAATTGTCCATGGTCTTGTGGAAATCTAAATGGTCTTCCGTCAGATTGGTGAAGACGGCGTTATCAAATTCGCAACCTGCCACACGACCCATCACCAGGGCATGGGAAGAAACTTCCATGCACACATGGGTCACGTTTTCCTGTGCCATCCGGTAGAGGAGACGCTCCAAATCGATGACGTCAGGCGTGGTATTGTGGGTCGGAAGTTCCTTGTCGCCGATCAGCGCATGAATGGTGCCGATGACGCCGGTCTTATAGCCTGCTTCTTCCAGGATATGACTGATCACGTGGGTGGTGGTGGTTTTGCCATTGGTACCGGTCAGCGCGATCATCCGCATTTTTTCTGCAGGATAATCAAAGAAGAAAGGCACCATGTCCTCCATGGCTTTGCGGGTATCTTCTACATAAACCACAGAAACGCCCCCCGGCGCGTCCACCGGCTTCGATGCCACGATGGCTTTCGCGCCTTTTTCGGCTGCCGATTTCACGAAATCATGGCCATCTACATGAGCGCCGACGAGGCAAATGAATAAACTGCCGTCCTTCACTTCGCGAGAGTCGGCGGTCACATCCAAAATGTCTATATCTTTGGCTCCGTCTACTTTTTCGTAGGGAGTCTTTTCCAGTAATTCTGCTAATTTTTTCAAATCAGTCACCTCTAGTAAGATTTTGGAAATCAGGCGTTATCAATCATCAAGCGCCTTGAATGCCACTATTTATATTAGCCTAAAAGAGCAGGAAGCACAAGAGGCCGTGAAAAAATGAAAAATCATCTTCACAGCCCCTTTCGTTGTATTTGGTAGTCAGTAGTCAGTAGTCGGTAGTCGGTTATTAGTAGTTAGTAATCAGGACGCATTTCTCTGCCCCCCTTCCTCTGGAAGGGCGAGGGTTGGCCTCATTTTGTAACCAACCTCCACCGCTAACGCGGTCCCCCTCCTTCCAAAGGAAGGAGGTTACACTAGAGAAACGCGCCTAAACTAAACGCTAAACCTTTTCTATCTTCCCCTGTTCTGGTCCGGAACCACCGGATCTTTCCCGCCGTAAACGGCACCAAGGGGCAGACTCATGCCCAGCTTTGACTCTGCAATCTGCTGCACCCGCACCGGTGCCTCCAGGCGAGAGACTTCCAGTTTCATTACGTCATTCTCTTTCGCCATGGTCATCACTTCGCGGCGAATGCCCTGGATGCGGAACTCTTCCTGCACATTGATGCTATTCATGAAAACCATCAAAACAACATACGTCAAAATCAACACAATTGTGCAGACTGCATCGCGCCACAGGGCATGCGAAATAGCCCCTTCCTGCAAAACTTGCGAAGAAGCGGTGGCCCTTTCCGGTATGGATGGCATGTAGCTGATGGTCTCTGCATTTTGTGATATCATACAAAATCTCTCCCAACTATGTATTAGTAATGAGTGATTAGTAGCTAGTAATCAGTAATCAGTGGTCAGTAATCGGTGGTCGGTAGCCAGTGCGTGACTACAGCCCTGCCCCTTATACCTTTTCTGCCACACGAAGGACGGCACTTCTGGCCCGCGGATTTTCTTCGATTTCCTTATCGCTGGGTTTCAGTGCCTTGCCCACGGACTTGATGAGCCGGTGGTGGTTGCACATGCATACCGGCAGTTCCGGCGGGCAAATGCAATCCCGTTCCATTTCCTTGAAAGCCTTCTTGATGATCCGGTCTTCCAAGGACTGGAAGGTAATGACGCCGATGCGGCCGCCCACTTTCAGATGGGACACGCAGGCTTCCATGGTATCTTTCAAGATGCCCAATTCGTTATTCACTTCGATGCGAATGGCCTGGAATGTCCGTTTCGCCGGGTGCGGTCCATCTCTTCTGGCGCGAGCGGGAATGGCTGCTTTGATGACGCCCACCAGATCTTCGGTGGTTTCGATGGGTTTCTTTTCTCTGAATTCACAGATGAACTGCGCGATTCTCTTCGCCCAACGCTCTTCGCCATAGTCCCGAATGATGCGGACAAGCTCCTCTTCTTCGTAGCTATTGACGATGTCATAGGCAGTGAGTGGATTTCTCTGGTCCATGCGCATATCCAGGCGGCCGTTATTCATATAGGAAAAACCGCGGCTCCCATCATCAAGCTGGTGGGACGATACGCCCAGGTCGAAAATAAATCCGTCTACTTTGTCGATGTCCAGCGACTCCAGAATGTGGTGGATGTGGGAAAAATTATCCCGCACCATCAAGTGACGGCAACGCGCATTTTCCAGGCGCTTCGAAGCGGCCTCGATGGCCTCTTCGTCCTGGTCGACGCCAATCAAAAGGGCATCTTCTGCCAGACGCTCGGACATAGCGAAGGAGTGCCCTCCCCCACCAAGGGTGCAATCGACATAGGTTCCATGGGGATTCGTCAAGATATGGTCAATCATTTCCCCCAAAAGAACTGTGGTGTGCTGAAATTCCATGATTCATCCCCTTATAATTCAAAATTCAATGGTAATTCTAAGGAATCAGCGATAGCTGCGATGTCTTCGCCGCCTTCATCCTGCTCTAAGAGCTCCGGATCCCAGATTTCAATGATGGGCCCGGTCCCCACAATGAGCGCATCTTTTTTGAGCTGTGCAAAACTGCGCAGATGGGAAG
>CAVHZP010000046.1:0-10754 GCA_963640485.1 bacterium
CCACTCCACTCTCCACTCTTCACACTCCACACTTTCAAAGGCATCACCCGCCCTTCGGGCACCCTCTTCAGAGAAGAGGGCTTTCCGTGGTGCCAACCTCCCGGCCAAGGCCATCGCCCTCCTTCCAGGGGAAGGAGGTTAAAGCGGAGTGCGGCGCACCTCCACGCCTCACTCCTAACTCAGCGAAGGCATCACCCGCCCTTCGGGCACCCTCTTCAGAGAAGAGGGCTTGAAAAAGCAAAAACCAAGAGGATTAGTCTTGGCTTTTCTATCTGCTATATATTTATGCTTTTGCCATTTCACAAATTTTCTGTGCGGTGGCGAGCCATTCGTTTCTAAGGCTTTCCGGAGCGAGGACGTTGACGTTGGCGCCCTGGCTTAAGAGCCACATGAGGATGCCTTCGCCCTGGATGTCAGCGGTGATGAGCCAGGAGCCATCGGCTTTCGCTTTGGCTTTGGCGGTGGACAAGCGGTCGAGGACGGCTTCCAGAGACGGGCCTCTGTAAATGAATTCGAGATGAATCTGCGGGCCGCTGTACATGAACTGTACGCGCTTTTTGAATTCGCCTTCTCTGAAGCGATCAGCGTAGGGCACGTTGAAGGTGCTTTCGGTGACTTTCACGTGGCTCATGCGGTCGAGGCGGTAAATCTTCACGGGGCTGGTGCCGCCGGATCTCACATCTCTGTCAGGGCGAGCAACCAGGTAGAAGTAGTATTCGGAGAAGAGGACGCCCAGGGGACGAACGACGTGGGGGCTGCTCATTTCGGCGCCGATTTTCTGGTAGTCAAAGGCCAGCACGTTATGGCTGTGGGCCGCGCGGGTGACAGTCCAGAGCATATCCATGTCCGGGTTCTTGTGGGTGGGGTCTGTGTATTCGAAAACTTCGTTTTTGATGTAAGCATAGATTTCATCTTTTTCCTGGGCGGAAACGGAGTTCTGCAGGAGTCGATCCAGAAGGGATGTGAGTTCTTCTTTGTGATACGCTTTGCTGGCCAACAGGATTTTGCAAACGCCAAAGAGTTCGCCGCCGGTAATGAAGCGATTCCCCATTTCTTTGATCTGGTAGGTGCTGTTCTTGCGATCCAGGGTCAGTTCTCTGTGAATGCCGTCGATGGCTTCCAGAGAGTCCAAATAATTTCTGATGTCGGAGAAATAGCGGCTTACGGTCCGTTCATTGACTTTCAGCGCTTGCGCCATTTCTTCTCTTGTGACTTTACGGCCACAGCAAAGCATGCTCCACAGGGTCAGGATACGCTCTACTTTTCTATCGTCTTTCAAGAGGTTATGTCCTCTTCTTTTTTCTTCGCTCATATTCAACCCGCCTTTCTAAAGGTGCCTGATGTATATCAGTCAAAACTCTCAACGCCTCTATTATACAGCATTCTTGCATAATAGCCTACTATTTTTGTGAAACAGTTTCAAGTGAAATATATTTTTCTATAAATGCATCTATTAAATGGAAGAGGCCATGTTTCCTTATCTTTCTTGTGTTAGAATAAAGAGAATCTGTACTTCTTTCTTTTCTTTATGAATGTGAGGTTTATTATGGATGCAATCAAGTGTCTGATTTCCAGAAGAAGTATCCGCGCTTATACGGATCAGGAGGTAAGCCAGCGGGATATCGAAGATGTGGTGATGATGAGCCAGATGGCTTCCTGCTGGGAGAATACGCAGCCTATCCGCTATGTGGCTGTGCTGGATCACGATTTGAAAAATCGCATCGCCGATGAGTGCACGGTGGATTTCCCCTGGAACACGGATAACATCCATGAGGCGCCGGCGCTGGTGGTGCTGTGCATTATCAAAGGCCTCTCGGGCTATGAACCGGATGGCACATTCTCCACGAAGAAAGGAACTCACTGGCAGTCCTTCGACTCCGGCGTAGCGGCAGCGCACTTCTGCCTGGCTGCCAATGCATTGAAATTGGGCACGCTCATCATGGGTCGCTATGACGAAGTGAAGATCAAGGACATCCTGGACCTTCCGGAAAATTACGATGTGTCTGCGCTAATCGCCATCGGACACCCGGCAGTGATTCCGGCCGCCAGTGAGAGAAAACCGCTGGATGAGGTGCTTTCCTTTAGATGAAATAAAAAAGTAGTCGGGGTGCAATGCTCAATGCTTTACGCTATCGGTTTAGTAATCAGTGGTCAGTGATCAGGGCGCAGTTGGCGCTGGTGCGTTCATAGAGATAACACCGCCGGTACTGATTATGCGCCTTCGGCGCATTTCTATCCGGCCCTATTGGGCGGCCCCTTCTTCAGTGAAGAGGACTTGGCTCGATTGACGCTACAGTCAAATGAGCACTGACTACTGACTACCGACTACTAAATCACGCATAATAAAAGACCGCTCCCCTTTCGGGTTGCGGTCTTTTGTATTTCTATGAATTACTGAATCCGTTCAAGGATGGCGTCGGTCATGCCTTTGCCATTGACTTTCTTCATGCCGTCTTTATAAATGTCGCCGGTGCGATAGCCATCGTCGAGAGCTTTATTAACAGCAGCTTCGATGGCGTCAGCGGCTTTGTCTTCGTCTAAGGAGTAGCGGAGGAGCATAGCGGCGGAGAGGATGGTGGCAATGGGGTTCGCGATGCCTTTGCCGGCGATGTCCGGAGCGGAGCCGTGGATCGGTTCGTAGAGGCTGGTCTCGTTACCGATGGAGGCAGAGGGAAGCATACCGATGGAGCCGGAGAGGACAGCGGCTTCGTCGGAGAGGATGTCACCGAAAAGATTTCCTGTCACTACCACATCGAAGAAGGACGGATGGATGGCAAACTGCTGGGCGCAGTTGTCTACATACATGTGGTCCAGGGTCACGTCGCTGTAGTCCTTGTCATGAATGGCATTGACGGTGCGTCTCCACAGGCGGGAGGTGGCGAGCACGTTCGACTTGTCTACGCTGGTGACATGGCCATTGCGTTTCCGTGCGGCTTCCATGGCGAAGCGGGTGATGCGGTCCACTTCGGGAACGGAGTAGTTTTCCAGGTCCCAGGCTCTTTCTACGCCGTCATGAATTTCGGATTCGCAGCGATCGCCGAAGTAAATGCCGCCCACCAGTTCGCGGACGATCATGATGTCTGTGCCTTTGGCGATTTCCGGTTTCAGGGGAGAATATTCGATCATGGAATCCTGGATTTTCACCGGGCGCAGGTTCACGTAGAGCCCCAGGGCTTTGCGGAGGCCGAGGATGGCTTTTTCCGGACGGAGTGCCGGTTCCAGGTGGTCCCACTGGTCGCCGCCTACGGCGCCGAAGAGGATGGCGTCTGCTTTTTTGCAGGCGTCGATGGTGTCCTGGGGCAGCGGTTCGCCGAATTTATCATAGGCTGCGCCGCCGGCGTCTTTCCATTCGTAGGTGAGGCCGATGTGGTAAATAGAATCAACTTTTTTCAATACTTCTACGGCTGCATCGGTAATTTCCGTGCCGATGCCATCGCCGGGGATAACTACGATGTGTTTGGTCATGGGATTAGGGTTCTCCTTTATATATAAGTTGGTTGGTTTTAGCGCTATCGATTTAGTGGTCAGTGATCAGTGGTCAGTAGTCAGGACGCTTTTGACACTAACCGCAAAAGTACCCTGACTACCGATTACTAAACCGATAGCGTCTAAAACTATTTCTTCTGCTTTACGTAATTAATGAGTCCGCCGGCTTTGGCGATGTCCTGGATGAAGCCGGGGAGCGGCGGGGCCTGGAAGGTGTCGCCGGTAGTGATGTTTTCGATTTTGCCGGTGGAAATATCAATTTTCAATTCGTCGCCGGCGTGGATTTTTTCTACATCATTTCCGATTTCCAGAAGCGGAAGGCCTACATTGATCCCATTTCTATAGAAAATGCGGGCAAAGGACGCCGCAATGACAACCGGCACGCCGCTGGCTTTGATGGCTACGGGCGCATGCTCACGGGAAGAGCCGCAGCCGAAGTTCTTGCCGCCTACCATGATGTCGCCGGCCTTTACGGTTTCTGCGAAGGTGGGGTCGATGTCCACCATGCAGTGCTTCGCCAGTTCCTTCGGGTCGAAGGTATTGAGGTATCTGGCGGGAATGATTACGTCTGTATCGATGTTGTCGCCGTAGCGCCATACTTTTCCTTCTAATACTGCCATCTTATTTGACCTCCTTCGGTACGGCGATGCGTCCGAGAATCGCGCTGGCCGCTGCTACCTGCGGGCCTGCCAGGTAAATTTCAGAGTCTGTCGGTCCCATACGGCCGATGAAGTTTCTATTGGTTGTGGAAACGCATTTCTCCCCTTCGGCGAGGATGCCCATGTAGCCGCCCAGGCAGGGGCCACAGGTGGGAGTGGAAACGGCGCAACCGGCGTTGATGAAAATATCAATGAAGCCGGCGTGCATGGCCTGGAGATAAATGGTGGGCGTTGCAGGGATTACGATGCAGCGCACATTCGGATGCACTTTGTGGCCTTCGAAAATGCGGGCTGCGATGGCGAGATCTTCCAGACGGCCGTTGGTGCAGGAGCCGATGACGACCTGATCAATTTTGATTTCCCCGAAGGTGCCGATGACTTTTGTATTTTCCGGCAGGTGCGGGAAGGAAACGACCGGTTTCATTTCCGACAGGTTGATGTGCACTTCTCTGGAGTAGTGGGCGTCTTCGTCAGCTTTCACGATGTCGAAAGGTTTGTTGTAGCGGCCTTCGATGTAAGCGATGGTCTTTTCGTCCACCGGGAAAATGCCGTTCTTGCCGCCGGCTTCGATGGCCATATTCGCAATGGTGAAACGGTCGGTCATGGAGAGGGAGTGGACGCCGGGGCCCGTGAATTCCAGGGACTGGTACAGCGCGCCGTCAACGCCGATGATGCCGATCAAGGTGAGGATCACATCTTTGCCGGTGATGTCTTCCGGTTTCGTGCCGGTGAGCACCACTTTGATGGCGTCAGGCACTTTGAACCAGGCTTCGCCTGTCGCCATAGCCACGCCCAGGTCCGTGGAGCCTACGCCGGTGGAGAATCCGCCCAGTGCGCCATAGGTGCAGGTGTGGGAATCAGCGCCGATGGTCACCATACCGGGGCCTACGAGACCTTTTTCCGGGAGCAGCGCGTGCTCGATGCCCACGCGGCCCTGTTCGAAATAATTGACGATGCCGTTTTCGCGGGCAAAGTCACGAACGATTTTCGCAAGGCCTGCGGACTTGATGTCCTTGGCCGGCTGGAAATGGTCCGGCACCAGAACGATTTTTTCTTTATCAAAAACCGGCACGCCTACGCGCTTGAATTCGGCGATAGACGGCGGCGCGGTGATGTCGTTTGCCATCACCAGGTCCAGCTTACAATTAATCAGATCCCCTGCTTTCACAGAATCAACGCCGGCGTGCTTCGCCAGAATCTTCTGTGTCATTGTCATACCCATACTTTTACCTCCTAAATCCCATTTGTGACACCCAATAAAAAAAATCCTTCTTCTCACTAAGAGACGAAGGATTCGCGGTACCACTCTCATTCATATTTCCATGGACATAGAAATATGCACTCTCCTGATAACGGTCAGTTTCCGGCGAGGCCTACTGCATTCAGCCCGCGACTCAAGGACGAGTTCACACGCACGGTCCTGCCATTTTTCACCATCCAATGGCTCTCTATAAGGAACGGACGCCCTACTATTTCCTCTCACTGTCTTTTTGGATATGGAGATACTGTAGCACATGGAGAGGAGAAATGCAAATGGGAGTTTGTGCTACTGGCGCCAGTGCATACATGTCGCTGCGGCTTCTGGCTGCTAGCTTCTGGCTGCTGGCCGGCTAGAGGAACAATGAGATGACAGCAAAGTGCGTCCCGCGATTGGCGGAAACAGGAAATATTTTGCCAGTGGGTTTGTACGCATAGCGCCAAACGGTGAGCATGTCGCGCTAGCCGGCTAGCAGCTAGTAGCCAGCAGCTAGAAGCCGCAGCGACATGTTTGCACTGGCGGAATCACCATCAACCGCTAACACTTTTCTTCGAGCGCTTCCCTCAGCGCTTTCGCCAACTGGTCTGCGCAGGAGGTGGTCTTGCCCCGGCAGGTATTTCCTGAAAGAATATCGGCTGCTTCTTTCGCGTCTCTGCCTTCTAAGAGGCGGGCAATGGCGGCGAGGTTGCCCGGGCAGCCGCCGCGGAAGGTGAGGTTGTGGATTTTCCCGTCTTCCAGGTCGAAATCAATTTTTCTGGCGCACACCATTTCCGGTGTAAATTCATGATGCTCCATGATAGGCTCCTTTCGTATCAGTCTCACAATGCTCTTATTGTAACAGGCGGAAGGAAATGTGGCTAGTGTTGCTGCCGCCAGTGCATACATGTCGATGCAGCTTCTGGCTGCTAGCTGCTGGCTTCTAATCGGCTTGAGAAACATCTCGCTGAAAACAAAGCGCATCCCGCATTAAAAGAAAGCGGGACGCATCACCAGCCCTTCGGGCACCCTCTTCATGGAAGAGGGCTTGATAGCGGAAGGTGCGCCTTATCCCTTATCCTAAACACAGCAAAAAGCCCGAGCTTTCGCCCGGGCTTTCCGTTATTTCCTTTATCTATCTTCTCCAAGTCCTTCTACAAATTCATTGACGCCTTTGCCGGGTGCCACCATGGGGACTACCATGTCTTTGGGGTCGATGGCCACTTCGATGACGTAGGTGCGATCCATGAGGAGGCCTTTCTTCACGGCTTCGGTGAGTTCTTCCGGCGTGGAGACGTGTTCGCCGGCGAGGCCGAAGGCTTCGGCGTATTTCACGAAGTCCACGTAGCCCGGGCATTCACAGGCCATGAAACGCTTGTTGTAGCTGGTGATCTGCAGCTGGCGGATCATGCCGAGGCCGCTGTTGTTGAAAATAATCACTACCACAGGGATCTGGTTGCTGGCCAGTGTGAAGAGTTCACTGCCGGTCATTTTGAATCCGCCGTCACCGCTAATGGAGAGGACTTTCGCCTCGGGACGCGCCATCTTGGCACCCATAGCCGCCGGAAGGCCGAAGCCCATGGTGCCCAGGCCGCCGCTGGTGATGAGCTGGCGGGCGTACTCGATTTTGAGATGCTGCGCCGCAAACATCTGGTGCTGACCCACGTCGGTGGTGACGATGTAGTCTCTGCCTTTCAGAATCGGATTCAGTGCCTTGATGAAATAGGGAGCCTGGTTATTTCCGAAATCTTCGTCCATGCCCGGCCAGCTCTTGATTTCCTCCCACCAATCGCTGTAGTCGTTCGCCTTCACGCCTTTGTCGATGATGTTCAGGATGGTGCACATGTCGCCGGAAATATCGATGGCGCTTTCGATGTTCTTATTAAATTCCGCCGGATCGATATCCACGTGGATAATGGTCTTGTGAGCACTGTATTTCGCGCGGTCACCGGTGACGCGGTCGTTGAATCGGCTGCCGAGAGCCAGAATCACATCGGCTTCGGCGATAGCGCGGTTCGCCCGTTCGTGGCCGTGGAGGCCGCTCATGCCGAGGAACTGTTCTCTGTAGGCACTGAAAGCGCCGAGGCCCATGAGTGTGCTGACCACAGGCATATTCATCTTTTCGCATACATGGACCGCTTCGTATTCGGCGCCGGAAATCGCAACGCCGCCGCCTACCAGCATGACCGGGCGCTTCGCGTGGTTCAGCGCGTCGATGGCTGCGTCCACCAGTTTCTTATTCGGCAGTTTGGCGCTGATATCCAGAAGTCTCCCCGGGCGATATTCCATCACCGCCGTCTGCACGTCGTTCGCCACGTCCACCAGGACAGGACCCGGGCGACCGCTGCGGGCAATCTGGAAAGCCAGACGCATGGTCTGCGCCAGTTCTTCCGGTTTATTGACCAGGAAATTCTGTTTCGTCACCGGCGTGGTGATGCCGGTGATATCCACTTCCTGGAACGCATCGTGACCGATGAGGCTGCTCTTCACCTGACCGGTGATGGCTACCACCGGAATGGAGTCCAGGAATGCATTGGCCAGCCCGGTCACCAGATTTGTAGCCCCGGGGCCGGAGGTGGCGCAGCACACGCCCACCTTGCCACTGGCGCGGGCAAAGCCGTCAGCCGCATGGGCAGCGCCCTGTTCGTGAGCCGTCAGGATGTGACGGATCTGATCCGAATCGCGAAGGGCATCATAGAATGGCAGGATCGCTCCGCCGGGATACCCGAAAATTGTAGAAACGCCTTCCTCTTCCAGGCATTTCACCATCACCTGCGCACCTGTTAATTTCATTCTTCTCCCTCCTCTGCTACCATGTCCGGCCATTCATACCGGGATTCTCCGATTTCCAATGCTTCATCACCGCGTTCCAGTGCCACAATACCGGTCTGCACCATTTCCAGAACGCCGTAACGACGCAACACATTCACGAAAGCACACAGCTTTTCTTCGCTGCCGGTATTGACGAAGGTCATGCTGTTTCCGGTCACGTCGATGGCGTGAGAGCGGAACGCCTGCGCCAACTGCAAGAGCTCCATCTGCTTGTCGCCTACGCGGACCTTCACCAGAAGCATGCCGCGGGTGGCGCTGTTCTCCCGGTGGAGGACCTTAATGCGCTCCACTTCGCTGATCTTTGCCACCTGGCAGCAAATCTGCCGGATCGCCTGCTCATCGGTGTCTACGATGATGGTGAGGCGGGCATAGCCCTTCTTCTGGGCGCTGCCGCTGGTGAGACTTTCGATGTTGTACCCTCTCCGGGCAATGAGTCCGATAATTTTCATCAGCACGCCGGAACGGTTGCGTGCCACGATGGCTAATATATGCTTCATAGTTTCCTCCTACTCTCCTGCTTTCTCTACGCTTTCGATTTCTTTCTTGGAAATATCTTTCAAATCCAGCTTCTGGAACTTTTCATCCTGCGGGATGCTGAGCCGGAATCCATTGCAAGCGCCGAAGGTGACCTTGCCTTCCTTCATGGAGAAGGCGAAGACGTGGCCGCCCCATTTCTTATCGACGGAAAGGAAATGGATGTGCCAGTCCGCCAGATTCAGGTTGTCCATGTAGTTCGGGAAATAGAGGCACACCAGACTGCCCGACACATTTCCGAAATGGAATTCCTTCTGGTTCGTCTTCAGCACATTGGCCAGCGTGTCATAAGGCTCCTTCACGCCGATTTCCGAGCGGGCGTAGACTTCTTCGAAATCGCCGTCGATGCGGACCAGGAAAATCTGATTTCCTCCTGCCTTCGCCACTTCCTCATTGAGGCGAGCGAGTACCTCCGGCATAGAAACATGGGAGAGAGAAAATTCGCTGTCCTTTTTCAGAAATCCCAGCGCCGCGAAAGGCGTCTTGCTTTCTTTGGACACTTCATTCACTGTGCCCTGATAATCCGCCCGGTAACACTTGCCGTCCAGCGTGATCATCTCGCCGTCGAGACCTTCAAAAGTCCCCAGCCCCGTGTCGCCGTGGTTCAATAATTCTTCCACCGTGGACACGCCGTAAAAATATCCCTTCGCCAACGCCTGCAGCGTGGACACCTGGTACATATCGCAATCCATGAGACGCACTTCCTTTCATAATAATTGGTTGTAACTAACGCGGGTGGTTTAGTAGTCAGTGGTTAGTGATCAGTAGTCAGGACGCGTTTGGCAAATGCGTCCTGATTACTGATTACTGATTACCAATCACTAAACTCCTAGCGGCATGTATGCGTCAGCAGCATCATTACCACCATGTCTTATCTCTTTTATTCATTCAACGCCTTTACTATACACCGAAAAACCTCTATAATCAATTTTATAAGGTTTATGGTTCCATAAAGGAGATTTATATCATGGAATTGGAAAAGACTTACATCTACCAGGTGTGCCTCCACGGAAGTTTCTCCAAAGCCGCCGAGGCGCTGTTCATCACCCAGCCGGCGCTCTCCATTGCTATTAAAAAAGTAGAAAAGGAAATCGGCGCCGCCATTTTCAATCGGGGCCAGCGGCCACTGACGCTCACTCATGTGGGCGAACTCTATCTGTCCCATATCAAAAAGGAAATGCGCTTAGAACAAGAGCTGAAGCAGCAGCTCGATGATCTCCAGGGACTTAAAGCCGGTGACCTCACCATCGGCGGCACCCACTACATGAATGCCTGCCTCCTGCCGCCCTACATCACCCGCTTCACAAACCAATTTCCCAATATCAATATCGTCATGACGGAAACCAGCTCCGATGAATTGATCCATCTATTGAAAGAAAATAAATTGGACTTCACCTTCAGTTGCGATGAAGATGTGATTCAGAATTTCGAAAACCATCCCAGCTTTGATGACAACATCCTCCTGGCGGTGCCCACCCATTTCTTTTTGCCCGCCCGGCTTTTGGAAGAAGCCATGACCGCCGAGCAGGTGATGCATGGGAAGCACAAAAAGGAAACGACTACCGCCATTCCCTTCCATGAATTTCCTGCTTTCAATTTCATTCGCATCGACGAGCACGTGAACCTGGGCGCCCGCACCCTGGCCATCTTCGAAGAAGCCGGCGTCTTCCCGCGGGTGAAAGTGCAGGTGCCTCAACTGGTCACCGCCTTCTCCCTCGCCGCCTCCGGCATCGGCGCCACCCTAGTCAGCGACCGCCTGGTGACGGGCACAGAGAAAACCCTCCGCTTCTTCAAACTCCAGTCTCGCTATGCCTACCGCCGTTACTCCCTCCTGCTGCCGCATCGATCCTACACACCGTCGGCAGTGAAGGCGTTTATAAAGTTGTTTGAATAGTAGGGCTATCGATTTTGTAGTCGGTAGTCGGTGGTCGGTGGTCGGTGGTCGGGCGCGTTCCCCTGCTTCCTCACTACCGTGATCCGTATTACCGCATAACCGTTTACCGGCCTTC
>CAVHZP010000047.1:0-3835 GCA_963640485.1 bacterium
ATCCCGCCCTATTGGGCGGCCCCTTCTCCAAGGGGCGACTCACGTAGGGCTTGCATAACATGGCAAGAATACTACTTGCATAAAAACAGAACAACCGCCCTACGGGCGAGAAAAAGATGCTCGCTGTCTCCAAATCCCGACTACCGACTACTGACTACCGATTACAAAACCACCAGCGCCCAAAACGCTATAACACCGGAGGTTATAATGAATAAATGGAATTTGACCCGCTACTCTGTGACCCATCCGATCGGGATTTTTATGATCGTGCTCTTTTGCGTGGTCCTGGGGCTGTACAGTTACTGGCGGATCGGTGTGGAGCTGTATCCGAATATCAATGTGCCTTATGTGATCGTGAGTGTGCGGTATGATGGGGCGGATGCGGAGTCGGTGGAGCAGCAGATCACCAAGCCTGTGGAGGATGCGTTGTCGGCGGTGTCGAATGTGAAGCATATCACGTCGAAGTCGCGGACGGGGCGGAGTCAGGTGACGCTGGAGCTGAATTTCGATGCGGATGCTGACGCGGCGGCGATTGATGCGTCGGAGAAGGTGAATGCGATCCGCCGGAAGCTTCCGGATGACGCGGATGATCCGGTGGTGGAGAAGCGGGATATGGACGCGGCGCCGATTATTGATCTGGCAGTGATGTCGTCGCACCCGTTGGATGAGATGTATTCCATGGCGGATAATACATTTACCAATGAGTTCACCAAGGCGGACGGCGTGTCGGATGTGGAGCTTCATGGCGGTCGGGACCAGGAGATTGCTGTGAAGGTGGACCGGGATAAGCTCGCGTATTACGGCATCGCTATGAGCGATGTGATTTCCGCTTTGAAGAAGGAGAATCAGCTGGCGCCGGCGGGTTCGTCGTATACGGATACGCGGCAGACGCAGATCCGGCTCAAGGCGCAGTATGAGGATATTTCTGATATCCGGAAGATCCATCTCACCACGGCGAGTGGTGGGGAAATCCCGATTTCCTCGGTGGCGGAAATCGTGCGGCAGGATGCGAAGGTGTCCCGGTTCGCGCGGATCAATGGGCAGGATGCTATCGGTATTTCTGTCTTCAAAAACAGCAATGCCAATCTGGTCTCCACGGCGGACGGAGTGATGGCGGTGCTGGAGGAGATGCGGAAGACCTACCCGGATTATGAGTTTGTGGTGGTGAATGATTCGGCGGAGTATGTGCGGACGGCGCTGCATAATACGCTGGGGACGCTCATCGAGGGGCTCATCACTACGGGGCTGGTGCTGTTCTTCTTCCTCCGGGGCTGGCGGTCTACGGCATCGGTCATCGTGGCGATCCCCACGTCTTTGATTTCTACGTTCTTCGTGATGTACATGGCGGGATTCACGTTCAACATGATGTCTCTCATGGGCATGACGCTGTGCGTGGGGATCCTGGTGGATGACTCCATCGTGGTCCTGGAAAATATCCATCGCCATCTGTCGCGCGGCGAGGCGGCGAAGGAGGCGGCGGTGGCGGGGCGTATGGAAATCGGCATGGCTGCCATCGCTATCACGCTGTGCGATGTGGTGGTGTTCCTGCCTATCGCGTTCATGACCAGCATGACCGGGCAGTTCTTCAAGCAGTTCGGCCTCACTATCGTTTTTGCGTCGCTGTTTTCTCTTTTTATTTCCTTTACGCTGACGCCGATGCTGGCGTCGAAGCTTTTCAAAAATGGCGTCCATGTGCCGGATACGAAGCTTTGGCGCGCCATCGACAGCCTGGAGCAGGGGATGGAGCGGGTGTACGGCGAGGCGCTGGCGTGGAGTTTCTCTCATAAAAAGAAACTGTTCGCCGGGGTGACGGCGGCGTTCTTTTTCTTCATGGCCATGGTGCCGTTGCAGTGGATCGGGCTGGAGTATATGCCGCGGACCGACGAGAGCGGCTTCAATGTGCAGATCCAGCTCCCCACAGATGCGAGCATCGAGCGGACCGACGCGGTGGCCACGGCGCTGGAGGGATATCTCTCCGGTGTGCCGGAGGTGAAGAGCTATATGGCCATGGTGGGCGGCGGCAATGGTGTCAGCAGCGGCCGCATACGCGTGGCGCTGGTGGATCGCCAGGACCGGGACCGGGATATCTGGGCAATCACGGACGAGATGCGCGGCTGGATTTCTAGAAATATCACCGATGGCGATGTGCGCATCAAAGAGGACCAGGCGTCTGTGTCCGGCACCGCCGGCGGCGGCCTGGGGCAAGGGGGCGGCGCCTTCCGCTTGGAGCTTCGGGGCAATGATATGGCGGAGCTCATCGCGGCGTCGTACCAGGTGCAGGATATGTTGAAATCGGGGGACTACGGCGTCACCGATGTGAGCTCTACGTACCAGGAGGGGTTGCCGGAGATTTCCCTTCTGCCGGACCGGGAGAAACTGCGTCACTATGGCGTCACCGTGGGGAGTCTCTATGACACGCTGTCGTCAGCCATCAGCGGCGCCGGCGCCGGGGTGCTGCCGAATGACCCGTTGAACGATGGCAACGACACGGATATCAATGTGTACTTTGCCGGCGGCGAGTCGTACAAGCGCTCGGACCTGGCGGCAATCCCCATCGAGAGCAAGGCGGGGATGATCCATGTGTCTGACGTGGCGGAAATCCGGGATGAAACGGGGCCGATCACCATCAACCGCACAGACAAGATGCGGTCTATCATCATCGGCGGCAATCCGGGAAGCCAGGCGCTGTCTGCGGTCATCGATCGCTTCACGAAGGATCTCAATGAGGCGGGGCTGCCGAAGTCGGTGAGCTTCCGCTTCTCCGGTCAGGCGGACAGCATGACGGAGAGCTTCGTGGAACTTCTGACGGCGCTCCTCATGGGCATGGTGCTGGTGTATATGATCCTCTCGGTGCTCTATGAATCGGTGAAAACGTCGTTCATTCGTATGTTCTCGCTGCCTTTCGGGCTGATCGGTTCGCTGCTCTTCCTGTTCCTCATGAATGATACGCTGAATCTGTACTCTATGATCGGCATCATCGTCATGGATGGCGTGGTGGCGAAGAACGGTACGCTCCTCCTGGACTATACGCTGACGCTGATGCATCGGGGCATGGACGCGAAGACTGCGGTCATCGAGGCGGGCCGCGCGAGACTGCGGCCGATCTTCATGACCACTTTCACCATGATCGTGGGCATGCTCCCCACGGCTCTCGCCATCACCGCCGGCTCGGAGACAAGAAGCTCCATGGCCTGGGTCATCATAGGCGGCCTGGTGACGTCGACCATCTTCACGCTCCTGGTGGTGCCGATGGTGTTCCTTTTCTTTGAGAGGAAAAAGGGATAAGGGATAGGGGATAAGGGATAAGGGATAAGGGATAAGGGATAGGGCTTGCTTACCGCTATCGAAATTAGAGGTGAGTAGTGGTGGTGCGGCGCATCTTCGCTACCCACTTTCGCTGGCATCACCCGCCCTACGGGCACCCTCTTCAGGGAAGAGGGCTTGGCGCGATTGGCGCAGTAGTAAAACGCGTCCTTATCCCTTATCCCCTATCCCTTATCCCTTTATGCTAACGTTCCTTTGCGCCCTTTAGGGCGCTTTTTGTTTTATTTCCACAGGGAAAATGATACAATAAGCGAAGAACGCAGGAGAAAATATTTCCTCCTTACCCTAGAAAAGGAAATGAAATGGGAATGAAAACACTTTTGAAATTGCTTTGCTGGATTTTGGTTTTGGCCGGTGTGGGCTGGCATGTATTGGTGTGGTTGACGCCGGAGCCGCCGGTGCCGCCGGTGTTGCCGCCGCCGCCGAAGACGCAGGCGGTGTCGGCGGCTTTGATCGACGGGAAGACGGGGGAGGTCCTGGGAGAGAAGGAAGGCTCCTTAAAAATTTATCC
>CAVHZP010000047.1:4316-10675 GCA_963640485.1 bacterium
GGCGCCAATGGCGTGAAGACCGGCATGACGGAGGCGGCAGGCGAGTGCCTGGTGGCTTCGGCCGAGAGAAATGGGGAGCTCCTCATCGTGGGTTTCTATGATGATACGAATCGCTGGAACGAAACGAAGACCTGGCTGGACTATGGTTTTGCGGTGCTGGCGGCGAAGAAGGCTTACGCCAAGGCGCTGGCCGAGGAGCCGTGGCTGTATAAGTGGGTGAATCAGACCATCGGGAGGGAGCCGAAGTGAGAAAAAAGAAACCTTCTTTCCTGAAGCGCCTCTTTCCTCACAGCCCCTTTCTCCGCATCTTTTTCGTGATCATCTGTGTCTTAACTCTGTTCGGCATAGCCAGAAATGTGTACGATTACTACCAGCTCCGCCAACAGGAAGTAGTGCTTCTGGAAGAAAAGGCAAAGCTGGAGAGTGAGCGGGCGGACCTGGAAAAGAAGAAACAGTCTCTCCAGGATGATCAGGCGTTGGAGAAAAAGGCAAGAGACGAGCTGGGGCTGGTGAAGCCGGGGGAAGTGCCTTATGTGAGGTAGTATGAGGGATAGGGGATAAGGGATAGGGGATAAGGACGCGTTTTACTACTGCGCCAATCGCGCCAAGCCCTCTTCTCTGAAGAGGGTGCCCGTACCGGCGAAAGTGGGTAGCGAAGATGCGCCGCACCACCACTACTCACTTCTAATTTCGATAGCGGTAAGCAAGCCTATCCCCTATCCCCTATCCCCTATCCCTTATCCCCTATCCCTTAATCCTTGCTGCCCATAGTGCGGCACCACTAAAAGCCCATTGCTATTCCTTCCAAAATCTCGTATAATCATCTTATATTTTCTACATACTAAAGGGGCGCGGATGCGCTTCACAGGTGAGGAAGCTGCGTGCTTCCCGGGGAGGATTTTGTTTTTCACATGGCTTTAGAAGTCGGAAACATCGTAGAAGGGACTATTACCGGGATCGCCAAGTTCGGCGCTTTTGTAGAGCTGCCGGAGAAGAAGGTGGGCCTGGTGCATATTTCGGAAGTGGCGAATGAGTATGTCAGCGACGTAAGCTCGTACTTGAAGGTGCATGACAAGGTGAAGGTGAAGGTCATCACCATCGATGACAAGGGGAAAATCGCTTTGTCCATCAAGCAGGCGGAAGCAACAGCGCCGGAGGCGAAGCGGGCAGAGCGCAGCCCGAAGGCTCATGAGAGAGCCGGGGAAGGGCACCATTTCCAGAAACGGGAGAATTTCGGGGAAGCGGAAGGAAAGGCGCCGGAGAAGCGGCCATTTACCGGAGGCTCGTTCCGTTCGTCTCGCGGACCTACGGTGTCTTTCGAGGATAAGCTGAACCGTTTCTTGAAGGATAGCGATGAAAGACTTCTCGATTTGAAACGGAATGTGGAATCGAAACGCGGCGGCCGTGGCGCACGCCGTGCTGACTGATTCTATTTCATTACCATAAAGGAGGATGTAACGATGTCTGTTATGTCCTCTTTTTCTGTTTAAATGTATGAACGTATCGGGGAAGTTCGCAAAGGAGAGAATCATGCGTGCAATCATTGATATGGGTACCAATTCGGTCCGCCTTTTGATGGCAGAGAAAGATGAGAAAGGGGACTGGAAAGTCGTACATAAAGAGCTGCGGAGCACCCGTCTTGGGGAAGGAATGACGGACAAGGCTTGCATCGGCGAAGGCGCCAAAGAGCGGACGCTCAAAGCTTTGATGGAATTCACGGCGTCGGCGAAGCTGGTGGGGGCAGAGGAAATCTTTGCTTATGGCACCTCCATCATGCGGGACGCCAGCAATGGCGAGGAGTTCGCCGATGAAGTGACGGCGGCGACAGGTGTACCGGTGCGGATCCTAACGGGCAAGGAAGAGGCGTACTATAGCTACATCGGCGCGGCCGGCACGTCGGGGGTGCTGACGTCGGTGGTGGATATCGGCGGCGGGTCTACGGAGTTCTGTGTGGGATTTGGCAGCGATGTGGGTGTGCGCCACAGTTTCCGTTTAGGCTGCGTGCGTTGCTCGAAGCAGTTTGACACCACCACGGCCCGGGGACGGGCGGAGCTCAAAAAGCATTGCTTTGAAATGTTCCGTCAGACGGATCTGATGGAGTCCATGAGAAATGTGAAGCGCTGGATCGCCGTGGGCGGTACGGTGACGTCTCTGGCGGCGGTGCTGCAGGAGCTGGAGGTTTATGACTCCTCCAAGGTGCAGGATTATGTGATTCACCAGGACGATGTGGCGGCGATTTTGGAAAAACTGTCTGCCATGTCCTACGATGAGAAGTGCCACTTGAAGGGACTTCTCCCGGCGCGGGCGGACATCATCGTGGCCGGCGTGGCGATCCTGGATAGTTTGATGGAATATTTCGCCCTGTCTGAAATCACGGTCAGCGATCGGGACCTGTCGGAAGGGCTTCTCGACGCGGACACATTGCAGCCCAATGAAAAGTAAAACAGAATTTGTGGAGAGGGTCCTCTCCTACGCCAAAGAAAATGCGCTTTGGGAAAAGGGAAGCTCCATCCTGGCTGCCGTGTCCGGCGGGCCGGACTCTATGGGGCTTTTGCTTTTTTTGAAGGAAATCGCCGATAGAGAGTCCCTTCGCATCGGCTGCTGCACCGTGCAGCACCACCTGCGGGAGGAAGCGGAGGAGGAGACGGAGTATGTGCGGAAGGTATGCGCGGAGCTGTCTCTTCCTTTCTACCGCGTGGATGTAGATGTGAAGGCAGCCATGGCAAAGGGCGCGGGGTCACTGGAAACGGCGGCGAGAGCGCTTCGCTACGAGGCGCTGCGGCGGGTCGCGAAAGAGGAAGGATATGGCGCTATCGCCACGGCACACCACGCTGATGACCAGGCGGAAACGATTCTCTTTCATTTCCTCCGGGGCAGCGGGACGAAAGGACTCGCCGGCATGCGGCCAAAGCATGGCGATGTGATTCGTCCGCTCTTGGATGTGACGAAGAAGGAAATCGAAACATTTTTAGCAGATTTCCCGTACCGCTCGTTCCATGACGCCACCAATGATGGGCTGGACTCTGATAGAAATAAAATCCGCCATCTTCTCTTGCCGGCGCTTTTGCATTACAGTCCGCAGCTGCCCGATCATCTCCTGCATATGGGAGAGATTTTCCGGGAGGAAGATACGTATATAGAGGAAGCGGCGCGGCAGTGGGTGAGCGCTCACGGCGGCGAAGGAGCGGGGGAGGATTTTATTTCCTTGAAGGACTTTGAAAAGCTTTCCGCGGCTCTCGCGCGGCGGGTGCTCCTGCAAATGGCGTCGCGATTCTCTTCGGAGATGCCGGATTTTCCAGCCATTGAGCGCATGCGAAAGCTGGCGCTTCATGGCGCGCGCGGCGCGGTCACGTCGGCAGCCGGCGTGATGATGGAGAAGGGCGCGGCGGATTTGTATTTCTATAAAGGAAATACGAAAGCGGCGAAACCACAGGACCCGCTGGTGCGGCTTTACTCGCATTATGTAAAATTTCTGAAAAAACAGGTGGATAATACCGCTTGTGCTGATATAATAAATAACAACTATATAGGAGAGGAAGTGTGCGGCCCCTGGCGGATGGTAAAGGAAGCCCGGCGGCCGGAGTGGCTGGGGAGGAATCAGTGCCTCCTGCCTCTCGAAATCGGGCGGCGCGTCCACCTGCGCCTCGCAAAGAAAGAGGACTACATGAGGCCCCGGGGAATGATGGGGGAAAAGTCACTCTTCCGTTTGCTGCAGGAGGCGGGCATTTCGCCATCGGCAAGGCCCTTGTGGCCGGTCATCGCCGATGAGGAAATGGTGTACTGGCTCGGATTTCTACGAGGAGTTAGCATGCCTGCTTCAGAAGAATGTATGGTCATCACACTTTTCTGGGTACATAAGGAGTTTGAAACATGAAAAATTTAGAAAAAGACGTCAAAACTGTATTGATTACCAAAGAACAGATTGCAGCGAAGGTCAAGGAAATCGGCGCTGCCATCACCAGAGACTATGAAGGAAAAGACGTGGTCCTGGTGGGGATTCTCAAAGGCGCCATGCCATTCCTCTGCGACCTGATGCGGGAAATCGACCTGCCGGTGACCCTGGATACCATGTGTGTTTCCAGTTACGGCAGCAGCACCGTTTCCAGCGGCCACGTGAAGATCGGCAAAGATCTGGATAAAGACATTCGCGGCAAACATGTCATCGTGGTGGAAGATATCATCGACACCGGCATCACCATGTCGAACCTGCTGCCCCTTCTCAAAGAGAGAGGCGCTGCGTCCGTAGAGCTGGCTATCTGCCTCGACAAGAAAGAACGCCGGGAAGCAGAAGTGGATGTGAAATACATCGGCTTTGAAATCCCCGACGAATTCATCGTAGGCTACGGCTGCGATTTCGCAGAGAAATACAGAAACCTGCCGGACGTGTGCGTGCTGGCGAGCCAGGCGTATAAGAACGCGTAAGGTTTCAGGATAAGGGATAGGGGATAAGGGATAAGGGATAAGGATTGCTTAGCGCTGCTGCATACATGGCGATGATGCCACTATGTATGCACTGGCGCTAAATGCGCCTTATCCCTTATCCCCTATCCCTTATCCCTAATATCGCTAGCCCTAAAAAAATTCATTGCTTATATTTCCTGAAATATGTTAAAATCAGATATTATTTAAAGATTTCAATCCAGCATACAGATGGGGTGAAAAGCTGTAGAATGGGTGGTTTGTATTTCGCAAAGAAATATAGAGAAGGAGGAAAATATTGAGTAAATTTGTAAAGAATGTGGCTCTCTATGTACTTTTGATCATCATAGCGGTGTCCATATTCAATACCTTTGTTCATCCCCAGGAAAAACATTCGGAAATCACTTACAGCGATTTCATCGCGCAGGTAGAGAAGAAGAATGTCGATTCCGTCACGATGACGAACAATTCCATCACCGGTAAGCTGAAGGATGGCACTGAATTTGCTACCTATGCACCGGACAATGATGCAACGCTTCTGCCGACTTTGACCAAAGGCGAAGTGGTGATCACTGCGAAGCCGCCGGAACAGCCGGCCTGGTGGATGAGCCTGCTCTCCTCCCTGCTTCCGATCATCATTCTGGTAGGCGTATGGTTCTGGATCATGAATCAGACCCAGGGCGGCGGCGGCCGTGTCATGAGCTTTGGCAAATCCAGAGCGAAGATGACCGCTGAAGGCCAGGTCCATGTCAATTTCTCCGATGTAGCCGGTGAAGATGAAGCGAAGGAAGAACTCTCCGAAGTGGTAGACTTCCTGAAAAATCCGGGTCGCTACACGGCTATCGGCGCGAAAATCCCGAAGGGCGTCCTCCTGGTAGGACCTCCAGGTACCGGTAAAACGCTGCTGGCGAAAGCCGTGGCAGGGGAAGCGAAGGTTCCTTTCTTCTCCATTTCCGGTTCTGACTTCGTAGAAATGTTTGTCGGCGTCGGCGCATCCCGCGTCCGTGACCTCTTCGCCCAGGCGAAGAAGAATGCACCTTGCATCGTTTTCATCGACGAAATCGATGCGGTAGGTCGTCAGCGTGGCAGCGGCCTCGGCGGCGGCCATGACGAACGTGAACAGACGCTGAACCAGCTCCTGGTCGAAATGGATGGCTTCGGCTCCAACGAAGGCATCATCACTCTGGCGGCTACGAACCGTCCGGATATTCTGGATCCGGCACTGCTTCGTCCCGGCCGTTTTGACCGCCGCGTCGTCGTAGGTCGTCCGGACCTGCGCGGCCGTATTGCAATCCTGAAAGTTCACGCAAAGAACAAACCGCTGGAACCGGATGTAGATCTGGAAACCATCGCGAAGAAAGTACCGGGCTTCACCGGTGCGGACATCGCTAACCTGCTGAATGAAGCTGCGCTCCTGGCTGCCCGTGCCAACAGAAAAACCATTTCCATGGCAGACCTGGAAGAAGCCAGCGAAAAAGTCAGCTACGGCCCGGAAAGAAAGAGCCACAAGGTCAGCGAACAGGAAAGAAAAATCACCGCTTACCACGAATCCGGTCATGCCATCATGGCCACCCTTCTCAAGGATGCGGACCCGGTACATAAGGTCACCATCATTCCGAGAGGCCAGGCCGGCGGCTACACCATGATGCTTCCTCATGAGGAACGCTCTTTCATCACCAAGTCTCATCTCCTGGCACAGCTTCGCGTCGCATTGGGCGGCCGCTGCGCTGAACAGATTATTTTCAATGAAATCTCCAGTGGCGCTTCCGGCGACCTGCAGCAGGTGACCGGCATCCTCCGCAAGATGATCATGGAATGGGGCATGAGCGATCGCTTAGGACCGATGATTTTCGGCGAACACCAGGAACAGATCTTCCTTGGCAAACAGCTGGGCTCTGAAAGAAACTATGGCGAAGCCGTAGCCACCATCATTGACGAAG
>CAVHZP010000048.1:0-10634 GCA_963640485.1 bacterium
GCGTTCGCGTTTCCAACCTGGAAAAGAAAGTCGGCAACCTCTACTGGTCCGGCGATGCTCGTATGCAGTATCAGCGCAATTCTTCCCCGAACTATGAAGATGAAAAAATGGAAAAATCTGATTCCTGGTCCGGCCGTATGCGTATCAATGTCAAAGGCCAGGTCAATGATCAGGTAACCATCAATGGCCGTTTCGTAAATGAAATGGACTTCAAAGATGGCGAATCCTCCAGCACCATCATGGATCGCATCAATGCAAAATGGGAACCCAATGACAATGTATTTGTAACCATCGGCCGTCAGGGCGTAGCTCTTGACCAGACCGGCACCTTCTGGGATGAAGATGGCGTATTTGATGGCGTTGTAGCAGGTTACGACAACGGCAAATTCGGTATCGAAGCTGGCTATGGCCGTTTCAAAGATGCTTACAAGGATACCTCCCTTTATGGTGCCGATGATCTTGATGCTCAGGGCCTTCTCTACAAAGACGCTGCTTCCATGGAAGCTTGGTACGCTAAGCTGACCGGTCACATCGCAGACAGAGCAGACGTATCTGCTTTCTATCTGAAGAATGTTGGCACTCCGAACGGTGTTCTGTTTGACAATGAGGATTGGGGATTTGAGGAGGCTGACCTGGGCAAGCTTTCTGTTTGGGGCGCTGGCGCTACCGTTGATCTGGGCGGCAAATTCACCCTCGATGGTGACTATGTACGCACCAGAGCTTCCGGTGATGGTCACTCCGCTCTGTGGACTGCCGGCCTCACCTATGGCGAAGTAGACACCGACAAAGTAGGCTCCTGGTCCCTGGGCTTCCACTATGTAAAGGCACAGGCTGGCGCTTATGCACTGGGCAACTCCGCTCTGGACATGACTGATCAGCTGGAATACGGCTTCCTCGCTGATGAAGACGTTCATTTCTGGGTAGCAAAAGCAGGCGTAGCTCTCCAGAAGAATGTAGAACTGGATGCTTACTACAACTTCGCAGCTAAAGCTAGCGGCGACGTAGAAGACCCGGATGATACCTGGGGCGTAGAACTGAACTATGCATTCTAATCCATCGGATTTGAATTGAAAAAGGACTCCCGCAATGGGAGTCCTTTTTGCGTACGCAAGAAAGGGATAAGGGATAGGGGATAAGGGATAGGGGCGCATTTGACTACGCAGTCAAACGAGACAAGCCCTCTTCAGAGAAGAGGGGGGCGGTCGGGCGGGTGATGCCGATGAGAGAGTGGAGTGGTGGAGCGGCGCACAAATTAAGAAGCGCCGCGAGTTTGGAAAGTCAGCGCGATTTCCAAATCAAATGGTAGTTTTCTATGAGTTGATTTTTTTCGACGATATCGGAAGAAATTTGGCGTGGTGTCAATTTTATGAGGGTATTTGAGGTGCATTTGTACAATTTTATGAGGATGTTTTGGCTCTCATGTGACAATTTCATGAGGGGCGGACGTGCTTAGTGCTATGGGTTTAGTGATCGGTAATTAGTAATCAGTGGTCAGGACGCGGTTGGCTTGGGAGACCGCGGGCATAAAGTCAAACGCGCCCTGATCACTGATCACTGACCACTGATTACTGATTGCTAAAACGATAGCTTGCAAATCTCCTAACAAATGAGTAGAATAATAGCATGCAATTGATGCTTGCTGGTAGGGATTGGTGGACTCCGTGGTATAGGGGTCCTTTTTTAGTGAGGTTTAGTAGTCAGTAGTCAGTGATTAGTAATTAGTAATCCGTGCTTCCTAATATCATACATGTCGGAAGAATCGCTATGTGAGAGTGGCGTTAATTGCGGCCTGATTACTGACCACTGATTACTGATTACTAAACCACCAGCCTTTTACACCATGGTAAGGAGGTAGTCAAATGCATCCTTACCACCGATTACTAAACCATTAGCAGAAAGGAGAAAAACATATGTCCAACTCTTTACTCTTTCTCACCATCTTTCTCGGCGTCATGACGGCCATGGCGCCGCTGTCTACGGATATGTATCTGCCGTCTTTGCCGGAGATCGGGACGGCCTTTGGGATTTCCACGTCCATGGTGCAGCTGACTTTGACGATGACCATGGTGGGCATGTCCCTGGGGCAGGTGCTCGGAGGGCCGGTGTCGGACCGGCTGGGGCGGAAGGTGCCGCTGTTTCTGGGGATGGCGGGCTTTACCGCGGCGTCCCTGGTGTGTTCCTTCACGGAAAATATTTATGTATTTCTGGTGGCGCGATTTGTGCAGGGGCTCTCCGGCGCTTTCGGCATCGTCATTTCCCGGGCGGTGGCACGAGATGTGGTGAGCGGGCCGGAGCTTATGAAATTCATGGCGCTTCTCATGATGGTGAATGGCCTGGCGCCTATCGCGGCGCCGGTCTTTGGGGCGCAGATCCTTCGTTTCACATCGTGGCACGGGATTTTCGAAGTGCTGGTGGTGGTGGGCGTGATGCAGATCATCGCCACTGCGTTCTTCAAGGAAACATTGAAGAGCGGCGAGCGGGTGAGAAGTTTCACTGAGGGCTTTGTGGCTTTCGGATCGCTCATCAAGAATCGCTATTTCTTCGGCCAGTGCCTCTTGCAGTGTTTCTACTTCGGCTCTTTCTTTGCATACATCGCCGGGTCGTCGTTCCTGTTCCAGAATATTTACGAAGTGACGCCGCAGACGTATAGCTACATCTTTGGCGGCATCGGCATCGGGCTCATGATTATGGGGATGCTGCCGGCGAAGATGGCGGGGGCGGTGGAGGAAATCACATTTCTGAAATGGTCCCTCATCGTGCCTTTCGTCACGTCCCTCTTCTTCCTGGCGGGGGTTCTCCTGGACGCGCCGATCTGGTACACCCTGCCGGTGCTCTTCCTCACCATCGTGCCCCTCTCCATCATGGGCGCCGCGTCTACGTCCCTCTCCCTTTCCCGCTGCGGGAAGAACGCTGGCAGCGCGTCGGCGCTCCTGGGATTTTTCAACATGATCCTTGGCGGCGTCATGATGCCCGTCACCGGCATAGCCGGCGACCACACGGCGGTCCCCATGGCGGTGCTTATGGTACTGGGGTATCTGCTGTCGCTGGTGGTGTTCTATAAAATGATCGTGAGTGAGAAGTGAAAGGGATAAGGGCGCATTTGACTAAGCAGTTAAATGCGCCCTTATCCCTTATCCCTTATCCCTTATCCCTTATCCCTTTTTTTATTACACTGTTTACTTTTTCCACCCTTTTCGCTATAATCATAGTGTGCTATATAAACTGTGATTAACTTTGGGATTTTATACGAAGAAATCAAGGTTTAAAACGCGCGTTTTAAACCTTTTTCTTGTTGGGAAAAGGTCTTCGTGTTAAAATACCATGAGAGTGATAAATCATACAGTAGTTTGATTTCTGTTATGTTTTTGTCAGCCCTTTGGGAGTCTTGTTTCTTTTGTGGCAATGCAATTAAGTTAAGGATTTTAATGCTGGTGGTTAAAACAGATTGTTCTCTGACGTAAGCAAGTAGACCCTTGGAGAAGGGCCCTCCGATAGCGCCGGATAGAAATACGCCGAAGGCGTATCCCGCGCAGCAGCGGTATTCTGTGAAAGCTTTTGTGTACATTAGCATGCTTATGGCTAGTGCTTGTTGTGCCTCTGGAGAGGCACTTCTATCCTCCGCTATCGCGCGCCCCTTCTCCAAGGGGCTACTCATGTAAGGCTTGCGTCACATAGTGGCGTAACCGATAGCATTAAAATCTTTAACTTAGCAGCATTGTCTTGCCCCAAAGGCGCGTGGGAGGTCGTTTTATGAAACCAGTCATTCACGTGGGAATTGATGTAGGTTCCACAACGGTCAAGGTGGTGGCGTTGTCACCGTATCTGAAGCTTTTGTTTGGGAAATATGAGCGCCACATGTCGGACATCCGCAAGGCCACGGTGTCGCTTTTAGAGGAGCTGTCGGAGAAGTTTGCGGGGCACCGCATCACGGCTTCTATTTCCGGGAGCGGCGGCATGGGGCTTTCGCGGCTCATGAAGCTGCCTTTCTCTCAGGAAATCCTGGCGGAGACGAAGGCGGTGGAGACGTTCCACCCGGAGACCGACGTGATCATCGAGCTGGGCGGGGAGGATGAGAAGATTACTTACCTGCGCGGCGGCGTGGATCAGCGCATGAATGGCGCTTGCGCCGGCGGCACCGGGGCTTTCATCGACCGCATGGCGTCGTTGCTGTCGGTGGACGCGGCGGGGCTGGGAAAGCTGGCCGAGAAGGCGGAGCGGGTGTATCCCATCGCGTCCCGCTGCGGTGTCTTCGCGAAGACGGATATCCAGGCGCTTTTGAATGAGGGAACGTCCCACGCGGATATCGCGCTGTCGGTGTTCCAGTCGGTGGTGAATCAGACCATTTCCGGTCTCTCCTGCGGCCGCCCGATCCACGGGAAGGTGGCGTTCCTGGGCGGGCCTTTGACATTCCAGCCCATGCTGCGGAAACGGTTCCAGGAAACCCTTCACATCGCCGACGAAGATATGATCGTGCCCGAACACGGCGAGCTGTACGTTGCCATCGGCGCGGCGGTGACGGCGATGCATGATAAGCCCTTCGACCTGGAGAGCTGGCTTACTCGCGTGAAGGAAACCGAAGGCGAAGCCATGGGCGCGGCGAAGGTGATGCCGGCGCTCTTTGAAAACGAAGCGGACTACGCGGATTTCAAAAAGCGGCACAGCCTTTTCCACGCGCCACGCGGAAATCTCTCTGACGCCAAGGGGTCGGTGTGGCTGGGCATCGATGCCGGCTCCACCACTATCAAAGCAGTGCTCCTGGACGCAGAGGGACGAATTCTCTATGAATACTATGGCGGAAATAAGGGAACGCCTCTCGCAGGCGCCCGGGCGATCCTTTCGGATCTCTACAGCAAACTGCCCGAAGGCGTCACCATTTGTGGCGCCGGGGTCACGGGCTACGGCGAGGAGCTGATCAAGCGGGCGTTGCAGACCGACATCGGCGAAGTGGAGACCATGGCGCACTATCGGGGGGCGAAGCATTTCCTCCCTGATGTGACCACGATCCTCGACATCGGCGGCCAGGATATGAAGTGCCTGCGCATCAAGGACGGCGCGGTGGACGATATTCTCCTCAATGAAGCCTGCTCGTCGGGCTGCGGTTCTTTCCTGGATACTTTTGCTCAGTCGCTGGGCATGGACATCCGCGCATTTTCGCGGCTGGCGCTCTCGGCAAAGCAGCCGGTGGACCTGGGCTCCCGGTGCACGGTTTTCATGAACTCCCGCGTGCGAGAGGCGCAGAAGAATGGGGTGTCGGTGGCAGATATTTCCGCCGGCCTATCCTACTCGGTCATCAAGAACGCGCTGTACAAAGTGATCCGCCTTCGTGAAGCATCGGAGCTGGGAAATAAAGTGGTGGTGCAGGGCGGCACGTTCTATAACGAAGCGGTGCTGCGGGCGCTGGAGAAACTCCTGGGCTGCGAAGTTATTCGCCCGGATGTGGCGGGGCTCATGGGCGCCTTCGGCATGGCGCTCATCACGAAAGACCGTTGTCCCGCGGGCCACGTGTCCACGCTGGTGAGCGAAGCGGACCTGGCGGCGCTGTCTTACACCAATGAAATGAAGCGCTGCGGCGGCTGCGGGAACCATTGCATGATCACACTTACCCGCTTCAACGACGGCCGCGCTTTCGTATCGGGAAACCGCTGCGAAAGAGGGGCGGCGCTGGCGCTGACCGGCAAAGCGGCGCCGCACTCGGCGCTGCCGAATATGTATCGCTGGAAATACGATGCTCTGTGGCACCGGAAATCTCTCACGCCGAAGGAAGCGAAGCGGGGCACCGTGGGAATTCCTCGCGTGCTGAATATGTATGAAGATTTCCCCTTCTGGCACGCTTTCTTTACGAGCCTGGGCTATCGGGTCATCACGTCGTCGGAGCAGATCCGTGATGTCACTGCCGATGCTATGGAGACCATTCCGTCCTACTCCGAATGTTTCCCGGCGAAGCTGGCCCACTCTCACGTGGCGGACCTGGCGAAGCGGCGGCCTGATTTCATCTGGTATCCCTGCATCGACAAGGGGCCGGAAGAGGGCAGCACCAATAGCTACAACTGCCCCATGGTGGCGTCGTATCCGGAGAACATCGACGCCAATATGGATGAAGTGCTGTCGAAGCATGACGTGAAGCTGCTCCATCCCTTCCTGCCGCTCCATGGCGGCAAGGCGCTGCTGCCCTCGCTGAAGCGGGCCCTCCGGGGACTAAATATTTCCTCCTCGGAAATCGAAAGCGCCATCTATGCAGGGCAGGCGGCAGAGCGGGCGTACAAGGCGAAGCTGGCGGCGGAAACGAAGCGGGTGCTGACGGAAATCCGGAAGAATCACCAGGTGGGCATCGTCCTCGCCGGCCGGCCGTATCATGTGGATCCGGCGGTAAATCACTCGATACCCGATCTCATCAACCAGCTGGGCATGGCGGTGCTGTCGGAAGATGGCGTGGCCATGGTGGGCGGCGAATTTCCGGAGCTGCGAGTCATGAACCAGTGGACCTGGCACAGCCGCCTCTACAAAGCGGCGGACTACGTGACCACCCATGAGGGTCTGGAGCTGGTGGAGCTGAACTCTTTCGGCTGCGGCCTGGACGCGGTGGTGACGGACCAGGTGCAGGAAATCATGACCCGCCGGGGCCGGCTCTACACCTGCCTCAAGATCGACCAGAGCTTGAATCTGGGGGCCGTGCGGATTCGTTTGCGGTCGCTCAAAGCGGCGATTTCCGAAAGAAATCAGACAAAAGAAAAAGCCCGCCCCATTCATTACGAAAAGGCGGTCTTCACCGAAGCCATGCGGAAGGATTACACCATCCTGGTGCCGGAAATGTCGCCCATTCATTTCCCCATCGTGGAGGCGGCGGTGCAGAGCGTGGGCTACCATGTGAAGGTGCTCCCGCCGATTCACCAGGATATCGACACCGGGCTCTCCTTCGTCAATAACGACGCTTGCTACCCTGCCATCATCACCATCGGCTCCCTCATGCGGGCGCTGCAGTCCGGCGAGTACGACACCCACAAAGTGGCGGTGATGCTGTCCCAGACCGGCGGCATGTGCCGCGCGTCGAACTATATCGGTTTCCTTCGGAAAGCACTGGAGGAAGCGGGGCTCTCTCATGTGCCGGTGCTCTCCATGAATACCCAGGGCTTCGAGCCCCAGCCGGGATTTTCCTTCACCCTGCCCATGGGGATTCGCATGGTGCAGGCGGTGGTGTACGGTGACGCGCTGCAGCAGTGCCTCTACCGCACCAGGCCTTACGAAAAAGTACCGGGCAGCGCCGAGCAGTTGTGCCGCAAGTGGCAGAACCGTTGCCGCGAGTCCCTCCTCAATGGTGACTCCTTCGGCACCTATAAGAGAAATATTTCCGGTATCATTGCAGACTTCGACCGGCTGCCCTTGGCGGATATCCCGCGGCGGCCCCGCATCGGCATCGTGGGGGAAATCTACGTGAAATTCTCGCCCATCGCCAGCAATGATATCGTCCGCGCCATCGAAGCCAATGGGGGAGAGGCGGAAACCAGCGGCATGCTTGATTTCTTCCTCTATGGCTCACTGGACAGCCGTTTCCAGCGGAAATATATGGACGGCTCCATCAAAGATGACGCGGTGAATACCTTCGCCCGCTACCTCTTCCAGTGGTATCGAAAGCCCTTGGAAAAAGCGGTGAAGAAGAGCCAGCGGTTCCACGAAATCACGTCCATCGACAAACTGGCGAAGAAGGCGTCCCAGTATCTCTCTCTGGGAAATCGCGCCGGTGAAGGCTGGTTCCTCACGGCGGATATGATCGACCTTCTCTACCACGAATGCCGCGGCGTGGTGTGCCTGCAGCCCTTCGCCTGCCTGCCGAACCACATCACCGGCGAAGGCATGGTGCATAAACTCCACATGGCCTACCCCGAAGCCGTCTTCCTGGCCCTGGACTGCGACGCCAGCGCCAGCGAAGTGAATCAGGAAAACCGCCTGAAACTCATGATGAACGCGCTCACGGAAAAGGAAAAGGCAATGGAAGAAAAGGCGATGCTGAGAAAGCCATTGGGGTATGCGAAGGGATTGAAGTTGTGAATGGGGCTGGAGGTTTTGTAGTCGGTAATCGGTAGTCGGTAGTCGGGGGCGCATTTGACTGCTTCCCCATCGTAGCCGTTGACCGTTTACCGTATAACCGTAGTCCGACTCTTTTAACGATAGCGGGAATTGGCGCCATTCACAGTGTCCGTGTGTTGTTCCATGTCCCACTATCGGAAAGAAGATCGGTAAACGGTCATACGGTAACACGGATTACGGTAGTGGGGAAGCAGACAAATGCGACCCGACTACCGACCACCGACTACCGACTACTGACCACCGACCACCGACTACGAAACCACTAGCGTCTAACCCGCTATATTAAGAAAAGGAATGAACTATGACCAGAAAACTGACCGGTAAAGGGGAACGGGTCCGGGAAAAGATGATCGAGACCACGGTGCATATTTTGCAGCAGGATGGTTTCAAGAAAGCCACGGTGCGCACCATCGCCGCCGCGGCGGGGGTGAATATCGCCTCTGTGCGCTACTACTTCGGCTCCAAGGAAGAGCTCATCGGCGCGGCGTTGGAGTACATGATGGGAAATCTGGAGAATATCGTTTCCTACTTAGACGACATGCGCCTCACGCCAAAGGAGCGGGTGAAGAAATACATCATGGCCTATTTCCAGCTGGCCCGCCAGCACCCCGCCCTCTTCCGCTCCATTTCCAATCCCTCCAGCGAAGACGCGAAGGACACCTATTTCATCTACCTATCCCTCCTCCACAGCCAGTGCTGGGAAAAAGTCATTCGCAACGTGGCGGAAATCACCGGCTACACCGACGAAAGAGACCTGGAGCTGAAAGCCATGCAGATCTTCGCCGCCGTGGAATTTCCGATTATCCTCGAGAGTAACAAGGCAGACTCCTTCATCGCGAAATACACCGACGCCGACACACTGGGCCGCTACGTAGACCTCCTCTTGGACAACGTGGACGAGAAGAAGGAGAAGAACGCGTACCTGCAGGAAATATTGCAGGGGGCGGTGCCGCAGAAAGGTTAGTGGTGAGTTCGCCAGTGCGAACATGTCGCTGAAGCTCCTAGCTGCTGGCTGCTAGCTGCTAGCCGGCAGACTCACCGATGAACGCTAAGCACACATAGTGCATGCCAACCTCCCGGCCAAGGCCATCGCCCTCCTTCCAGAGGAAGGAGGAGGGCCCGAAGGGCGGGGGGGTGGTCCCCTAGCGTTTGGCGGGACATGTGCTGCTTCCGCTCAACGTGGGACGCACTCTGTATTCATTACCATGTTCCTCTAGCCGGCTAGCAGCCAGCAGCTAGCAGCTAGAAGCTTCAGCGACATGTACGTACCAGCGGTAGCAACACCAGCCCAGTGTGATGCTCCATGTACGCACTTAGCGGCATTATAAAAAGCAGACACGGTTGCTTCCGTGTCTGCTTTTTATAATGCCAAAATGCTTCGAAGCTCTGCCACCGAGTCCACGATGATGGGCGTGTGGTGCGCTTCCAACTCTTCACGACTGCCGTAGCCGTAAGTGACGCCGATGCAGGGGAGGTGCATCATGGCGGCGCCGTCGGCGTCGTAGCCGGTGTCTCCGATCATCACTGTGCGAGTAGCGAGGTCTTCTTTCGGCGCGCCCTGGGCTTCTAAGCGGGAGAGGGCGGTCTGGATGGTCCAGGCTTTCTGGTTGAAATTACTTCCTTTTTTAAATTCGTTCTTCGGATCACTTCCGCAAATCACATGGAAGAGATCGGTGAAGCCGAAGTGGCGGATGATTTCTTTCACGAAGGGCTCCGGTTTCGAAGAAGCCACGGCGAGCTTGTATCCGGCGGCGCGGGCGTCTTTTAGCAGTGCTTCGATGCCTTCGTAGGCGCTGCAGTCATAAAGGGCGGAGCTTTCGTAGAGCTCTCTGAATTTCAGCACCGCGGTGACGATGTCTTCGTCCTTCATGTCATAGAGCTTTTTCATCTGCGTATTCAGCGGTGGGCCGATGAAGGTGTGGAGCTTGTCCATGTCATCTTCGTCGATGCCCACGGCGGCAAGCCCATAGCGCACCGAGCGGATAATGCCCGGCGCGGATTCGGAAATCGTGCCGTCTAAGTCAAAGAGAAGGTAGGTGTAGGGGAGCATGGGGGTGTCCTTTCGTAGTTAGTGCGAGTGCCGTTGGTGCGAACATGTCGATGAAGCTCCTAGCTTCTGGCTGCTGGCTGCTAGCCGGCTGGTGCTACAATCTCACCGTTGAATGCTAAGCGCACAACGCGTTCGCCAACCTCCCGGCCAAGGCCATCGCCCTCCTTCCAGAGGAAGGAGGTTAAAGATGAAAGGTCCTTCCGAAGGAAGGACCCACCTTATATATACCCCCTTCCTTAGGAAGGGGGAGGGCCCGAAGGGCGGGGGTTGGCTTCCGCTAGCGGTAGGTAAAAGATGTGTTGCTTCCGCTTATTGCGGGACGCACTTTGCTATCATCTCCATGTTTCACTAGCCGACTAGCAGCCAGCAGCTAGCAGCTAGCAGCTACAGCGACATGTTTGCACTGGCGGTTACATATAAATTAGCTTTTTCTCCATTCGGTTAATCAGAAACCTCCGAACCGTTTGTCGGGTGCTTTTCAGCAGTGCCTCGGGGGAGGGGG
>CAVHZP010000049.1:0-10326 GCA_963640485.1 bacterium
ACCGACCACCGACTACGAAACCTCCAGCCGCATCATCTCCATGTACGCACTGGCAGGCGTAGCACCAGCGCGCCCGACTACCGACCACTGATCACTGACTACTAAACCTCCAGCGGTATCACCTCTATATACGCATCAGCGGCAGCATAAATTATCTTTAAAATCTCCCCTTCTTTCATTGCGCAAAATATATAAATGATTGTATAATATTTATTAAGTGTAGGTTCTTTTGCAAACTTATACCGGAGAGAGAAAGACGCTCATGGTGTGAGCGCGAAACCGTGGCCGGCTTGTTCGGCTTTTGCATTCGGAAAACAGATTTCTGTATTTCCCAAAGGAGGGCTCTCTTATGAAATTCAAAAGATTAGCAGTGTGCGCGCTGGCGGCTATGATGCTTGGCGCCGGTGCTTTGTCGAATGTATCCGCTTTCAATGTTGGCAGTGTCCTTGGTGGCGTAGTCAAGGTGGGCGGTATCGGTGTCCTGGTGTCGAAGTATGGCGAGTCCATCAATAGCGCTATCAATTCGGTGATGATGAAGGAAGGGGCCGGCACGAATTATGCCACCAAAGTCGTTCCTATCGTCAGCATCGGAAATAATGGCTACATCGGTGCGGCGCAGGTCATCGGCGATGCAGATCAGGTAGAGAAAGTAGAAGCTGTGGGCCAGCTCGAAATCAGCTGGAACAATAAGCTTTTCCGTATCAAAGGGTTGATCCCTATGGACAGTGTGAATCCGTCGTCCTTTAGTCGTGTGCAGGGCGTGGGTGTATCCGCTGTGATTGATGTGAAAGTATAGCTTGGGGGAATTATAGATGATAAAGAAAATGGTATTGGCAGCGGGAATTGCTGCGCTCCTCGCCATGCCGGTCATGGCGGCCGAAGAGGCGATTACGCTCTCGGAGAAGATTGATCGCGTCGATGAAGTGATTTACGGCTCGTCCCAGAGTGGCGCTCTGCTCGGCCGCGTAGACAAAGCAGACAATGTGATTTACGGCAATGGCAATACGTCGGCTTCGGGCCTCGATGATCGTATCGATAATCTCTATGCCGATGTGGTCAGAAATGACAACGACCAGACGCCGTCTATTTCCAACCGCATGAACGCCATGGAATACTATCTGACTGATGAAATCAGTACAGACAATCTGGAAACCCGTATGGCCAGCCTGGAAAGTGGCGTCTATGGCAAGGAAAAGACCGGCGCCCTCGATCAGCGTATGGCAGCTATCGAGAAGGATGTCTATGGAGATCAGCACTATGAAATGAAATCCGTAGAGCTGCCGGCCAATACGGTATTCAAGATTTCCTTGAATGATGAAGTAAGCAGCAAGACCAGCCAGGTAGGAGACTCTGTCACTTTCACGGTGCAGGAAGATGTGCTGGTGGGCGATGTGCTGGTGCTTCCCCGCGGGGCCCAGGGCAGCGGCGTAGTGACTAAGGCAACCCGCCCGAAGAGCTTCGGCCGCAGCGGGTCTGTAGATATTTCCTTCGACCAGGTATTCTCTGTGGATGATGAATCCATCCCCACCGTATTGGGGCCAGAAGCGAAGGAAAAGCTGAAAATGGAAGCAGCGGCTGTCGGCGCTTCGGTGATCGGTGCTCTGGCACTGGGACCGGTGGGTCTGATCGGTGGCCTTTTTGTCAAAGGCAAGGATGCAGTCCTGCCGGCAGGTTCGGAGCTCTATATCCAGACTTCTGAAGCCGTGACCACCAAGGGGCTGGTGATGAAGGAAGGAGTGTCCAGCGCCGTCCTCCGTAAGCGTGTGACCCGTTCGGCAGCCACGACGACCGCCACCACGAAAGATGATGTGACGGTGGAAGTGACCAGCGCTGGTGAAACAGCTGACGAGACAACTGATGAGGCAGCTCCGGCCGCTACGATCAGTGAGGAAGCAAAAGCAGAATTGGAATCTGCCCGTGAAAAAACAGACGCGGCCAAAGATACCGCGAAGGCAGAGACAAGTGATGGTACGTCTGTGGTGATTGTACGAAATGAATGATAAACATTGGAAAAAGATACTGCTCCTGTCGCTGCTCTCTGCGTCCTGCGTCTGGAGCGTAGGGGCTGCGGAGGTGGCCGAGGAGACAGAGGCGCCTCAGACTAAGGCTCTGACCCGCCTGGTACCGCTTCCGGTAAAAGGGGAGGATCGGATGACCTTCTCTTCTGACGGCGGCGTGTTGCGCCCGGCTTACATGGATGAGCTGAAGACGAAGAAGGACGCAGATAAAGAAAAAGAGATTTCTAAAAAGAAGGCCGAGAAGAAAGAAGACAACGGCATTTCTCCCGAGCATCCGGCGGTGGTGAATGCAGATAAGCTGCGCTACAACCAGACCACCGGCGATGTGGAAGCGTTCGGCCAGGTGGATATCCGTCACATGATGGATACCTATCAGACTGAGTATGTCTACGGAAATACGATTTCCCAGAAATATGTGGTCCCCGGAGAAGTGACCTGGAAGGGTCCCACCACCCGTCTCAAAGCGGCGCGGGCGGACTATGATGCCGCGGCGGCGGTCGGCCACTTCGAAAATCTGTCTGGCTGGGATAGCAATACCTACTATTTCCAGGGCGACAATGGTACCTATGATAGAAATGCGAACCACATGATTGTGGAGCATGGCTATTTCACCACCCGCCATGCGGTGGCGAAGGTACCGGACTATCGCATCGAAGCGGAATCTATCGATATTTATCCCGGTGATAAATATGTGGCTCACAATGTGAAGCTCATGGCGAAGAATACGGTGCTGGTGACCCTTTCCACCTATAAGGGTTCTTTGAAGCACGAGCAGGTCAGCCTGTGGTCTTTGATTCCGCGTCCTGTCTTTGATAGTGACAATGGTTTCGGGTTGCACAATGCCATCGCCATCCCGCTGGATGGGGATATGAATCTCACCTTCTATCTGGAGAATAGCTGGTATACCAAGGAGGGCTACAAGCCTGATGTGGGTCTTCGCTACGAGACGCCGGTGGGCGGTTTGCGTTTCCACTATGCGGAAATGGAAAGTAGCACCAACGATGACGGCGGCATCTGGGTTAAGAAACGGCCGTCTCTGGAATTTGATTCTAAACACTTCTATCTCTTCGGCTCCCGCTTCTACGTGGGCGCCAGCGGAGAATGGGGCTACTGGGAAGAGGGCCGCGTCAAAGGCTCTTACAAGGGCTTTGATACCTATATTTCCGGCGATCCCTGGGATCTGGGGAAATTCCTGCAGTTCTCCTGGCGCGCCGGCTTCGCGAAGGATTTCTATGGCTATAATGGCGGCATGATCCGGCAGAACACCTATTACTCCCTGGGCCTCACGGGGCACTATCGTGCTTTCGATGGCTGGGTCCGCTATACGAACCGCGAATTCGACGGCCATACGCCGTATCTCTATGATAGCTACACCAGCGACAAGCCGATCAACGTGGGCTTCCGCATCCAGCCGACTCATAATGATGCATTCAGTCTGGCTTGGGAAGTGGATACCAGCGATGGCCGCTTGAAGCACCGCTACTGGACCTACTATAGAGACATGCACTCTTTCTACGCCTGGATCCGCTACGATGATGTGGAGAAGCAAACGAAATTCATGCTGATGCCGAAGGACTTCAAGTTCTAAGGTAGTAGTCGGTAGTCAGGAGCGCGTTTGATTGCTTTCTCATAACCAATGAACCCGATAGTCTACGGAAGGAGGGCTGCCATGAAGAGCTGGACTTGGCCTCTGGCGTGTGCAGCGCTCCTTCTTTTGTCTCTATGGGGCTTCTGGGGAGAAGGGACGGCGTCGAAGTTGCTTCCGGAGAAAGCGGAAACTGTTTCTTCTACCAAGCCTAAGCCAGTAGCGGAGAAGGAGAGCGTAACGCTAGAGGACATAGACGAGGAAAAGCCGGTGAAGCGCTATGATGCGACTTTGCATGTGCGGGCGAAACCTTTGCCGGATCCCTTCCACATGGAGGCAATCCAAAAGGCAAAGCAGCCGAAGGCAGTAGAGACGACTACCAAAGCACCGGCGCAGAAGAAGGCAACGGCGACTGCGAAGGAGGCACCGACCTATGCATCGGAGCCGACTCTTCGGGGCGTCATGGCTTTCAGCAGTGAAAAGAGAGCGATCATCGAGTACCAAGGGCAGTCGATGACAATGAGAGAAGGAGAGAGTAGAGGTCCATGGAAGGTTTCATCGATTGGAGAGAAAACAGTTACATTGACCGGCTCTTCCGGCGTGATAGAGATCAGCACCCCCTAAGATCGGCGGGTGCTGCTTTTTGCTGCGCGCTTTTCCTGCTCGCGCCCATGGGAGCAGGCGCGCAGGACGCTGGCATCGATTTAGAGAGCAGCGCCCATGAGACCATGGAGGCCGAGCTGGCAGCAAGAAAAGAAGAAGCGGCGCCTGCGCCGGTTAAGAAATCGATTTCCTCAAAGACAGAAGAGAAGCAAAAGACAGTGAGCCTTCATGTGGTCAATGCGTCAGTTGCCGAAGTGCTCCGGGGGCTTGCGGAAATGACAGGGCAGAATGTCGTTTTTTCCGGGCAAATGAAGGAGAAAGTGACGGCCCATCTGGATGGCGTGACGCCATCGGAGGCCATGGAAGCGGTCATGGCGTCCTGCGGCCTTTCGGGGCGCAAGGCGGGCTCTACGCTTTTGATTTTCTCTTCGGCTATAGAAAAAGAAGCGGGCATTGGTGCGAAATCGGTCCGCCTCTCCTACGCGTCGGCGAAAGAAGTGGCGGAAGGGCTGGAGCACATGGTGACCAAGGGCAAGGTGTCCTATAACCAGGCTGCCAATACCGTGCTCCTCTCCGGCACGCCGGCAGAACTCATGCAGGCGGAGAGCGTCATCCGCGCCTTGGACGTGCCGGAAAAGCAGGTGAAGGTGGAGGCAGCGGTGATTGCTGTGAATAAAAGTTTCACCAAAGAGCTGGGTGTGGATTGGGATTTCAAAAGTCTCACCGGCAGCGCTGACTACAACCGGGACAGTTGGACTGAGCAGCAATACGTCACCAATGACGACGGTACCATTAAATATGATTCCGATGGCAATCCGAAGATGCGCAATATTTCCAAGAGCGGCTGGGAAGTGACGGTGCCCGATGGCTATGCCGGTATTTCCTACGGGAAATCGGCGAGCGGCCATCCTTACACCTTTTTCTTCCAGGCGAAGCTCAATGCCCTGGTGACCAAGGGGAAGGCGAAAGTCCTGGCGAAGCCCAATGTGGTCACTATGAACGGTCGGAAGGCGGAAATTCTCATCGGCAGCAAAATCCCTGTCATCGTGGAGCATATGGAAAATGGTGTGAAGACCACGGCTACAGAGTATAAAGACGCAGGCATCAAGCTCACCTACACGCCTATCATCAGCGAGAATGATGAAATCACGGCGGATGTGAATGCGGAAGTGTCGACGCCCTACCTGGTGCCGGAAATGAAGGCCTATCGCATCATCACCCGTTCGGCCAATACCATGGTCCGCCTGCAATCCGGCGAGGACCTGGTGATTGGCGGCCTCATTGATAAGGAAGAAGGCCGTACTTTCCGCAAAGTGCCGATTCTGGGCGACATCCCGATTCTGGGAAAATTATTTCAAAGCAAAAGCCACACCAGTGATGAATCAGAAATCATCATCATCGTGCGGGCGGATATTATAAAGTAGAGTTTTAAACGGTAGGAGGTTAGTAATCAGTAATTAGTAATCAGTGGTCAGGACGCATTTGACGAAAAAACTAAGCACGTCCTGACTACTGATTACTAATTACTGATTACTAATTATTACTAGGAGACAGACATGGCAGTATTGAAAATCAATGGGCTCTCGAAGTCCTTTGGTATAAAAACCGTATTTGATAATGTGTCCTTCGATGTGAGGAGCGGAGATCGCATCGGGCTTGTGGGAGCCAATGGGGCGGGGAAGACCACGCTCTTGAAGTGCATCCGCGGCGATGAGGAGTATGACAAAGGCTCGGTGAAGGCCAGTGATGGCGCTATCATCGGCTACCTGCGCCAGGATTTCAACTACACCTCTCACACCATCCGCGAGGAAATGGAAGAAGCCTGGCGGGATGTGCTGTACTATAAAGATAAGATCGAAACGCTGACGAAGGAGCTGGAGCTCCACAAAGATGACGAAAAACTGATCGAGCAGTACGGCAAAGCAGAGGAACGCTTTGAATTCCTGGGCGGCTATGATTATGAATCGACCACCCGGAAAATCCTGACAGGCCTGGGATTCACCGCAGAGGATTGGGACAGAGACATCCACTCCTTCTCCGGCGGCCAGAAGGTGCGTATCAACTTGGCGGCGGCCTTCGTGCGCCATCCGGATTTCCTTCTCCTGGACGAACCGACAAACCATTTGGACATGGGCATGCTGGAGTGGCTGGAAGATTACCTGCGCTCCTACAAAGGCGGCATCCTCATGATTTCTCATGACCGCTATTTCCTTGACGCCGCGGCGACGGGCATCATTGATCTGGAAAATCACCAGATCCGCTCCTTCCGTGGCGGCTACACCCGCTACCTGGAAACGAAAACGAACCAGGACAAGGCGTATCAGAAAGCCTACGACAAGCAGCAGGAGCATATCAAGGAAACGGAAGAGTACATTCGCCGCTACAAGGCGGGCATCAAAGCCAAGCAGGCGCGGGGCCGGCAGTCGCAGCTGAATCGCCTCGAGCGCCTGGACAAGCCGGTGCATCAGGCCACGCTGAAATTCCATTTCGATGCGCCCCAGGAATGTGCAGAAAAGGTGCTCGATATCCTTCGCGCCAAGTCGTCCTACAAAGACCATGTGATTTTTGAAAATCTGAATCTGCACTTGAAGAAAGGCGAAGTCCTGGGCCTCATCGGACCCAATGGCGCCGGGAAGACCACGCTTTTGAAACTCATCACCGGCGACAAGTCGGCAGACAGTGGCATCGTGCAGCTGGGAAATAATGTGAAGCTGGGCTACTACTCCCAGGAGCAGGAGCGCCTCCATCCGGAGCTTACGGTGCTCGACGAAGTGCGCGAAGCTTTCAACTATGGTGAGAAGGAAGCGAGAAATGTGCTAGGCATGTTCCTCTTCCGTGGCGATGACGTGTTCAAACAAGTGGCCATGCTCTCCGGCGGCGAGAAGGCGCGGCTCTCGCTCCTTTGTCTCTTCCTGGAGAAACCGAATTTCCTCATCCTCGACGAACCGACGAACCACCTCGACATCCCCACCCGTGAAATCATGGAGCAGGCCATCGAAGCCTTCGGCGGCACCTGCCTCGTGGTATCCCACGACCGCTATTTCCTGGACAAGATCACCACCCGCATCGTAGAAATGGATCAGGGCAAGCTCACGGAATACCTGGGCAACTATACCTACTACAAAGAAAAGAAAGCGGACCTGGCGGCTTTTGAAAAAGACCGGCAGGGAGATGTGGAGGAAGAAGAAAAAGCGGAAGAAAAAAATCTCCCCGAAAGAAATCACCAGCCCAAGCAGGAAGTTTCCTCCGGCGAGAAAGAAAAGCTGAAGCACGTGGAAATGGAAATCGGCCGCCTCGAAGCCACGGTGAAAATGTACGCGGCCCAGATGAGCATGACCCCGGACAACTACGAAGAACTCGCCGCTGCCTACGAAGAGACCCAGAAGAAACTGGAAGCGCTCTATGAGAAATGGGACGAGTTGGCGGAAAAAATGGATTAGATACGCTATCGGTTTTGTGGTCAGTAGTCAGTGGTCGGTAGTCAGGACGCGTTTTCTGATACGCTCAAATGCGTCCTGACCACTGATTACTGATTACTGACCACTAAACCGATAGCGTAAAACGCTGCTTACTAAATCCCTCGCGGTTTCTGCATCCATATGTTAGAATAGAGGCAGGAAAACAAAAGGAGGGAACACTATGAAAACAATAAAAGCGAAAGATTTTATGACGAAGTATGTGTTCACTGTATCGCCGGACACCACGGTGCAGCAGCTGGTACGACTCTTCGTGGCTCATCCGGTCAGCGCCATCCCGGTGGTAGGTGATGATAACGAGCTCTTGGGCATCGTATCGGAAGGCGATCTTCTGTATAAAAAAGTGACGCCGAAGATCCCCGCTCACGTGGACGTCTTAGGCGGTAGCGTGTACTATTGCGGATTCGGGCGCTATGAGCAATCCTTCCGCAAACTCCTGGCCACCACCGCCGGGGAAATCATGACAAAGGACGTGCGCTGCGTCACACCGGAAACGGCAATGGAAAACATCACCACCCTCATGGTGGATCAGCACTTAAAATCCGTGCCGGTGGTAGAGAAGGCGAAGCTCAATGTGGCCGACGCGGGCCATGAACCGCCGGCTCGCCTGGTGGGTATCATCACCCGCCACGACATCTTAGGCGCCATCGCCGCGGCCCGTTGGGAAGAAGAGATGCATGAAAGATAAGAAATAAAAAAGAAGCTGTGAATTTTCACGGCTTCTTTTTTGCGTCTGAAAAGGGATAGGGGATAAGGGATAGGGGATAAGGAATGGTGCGAGTTTTGAAATAGGGGTGTGCGTACCTGCCGCCTCATCGTAGCCGTGAACTGTTCACCGTGTAACCGTAATCCGGGCGTGTGAGGATAGTGAGAAATGGGGCGGCATACACTTACGGTGAATGGCTCCATTTCTTGGCAATGGCAAATGCGCCTTATCCCCTATCCCTTGTTCCCTTGTTCCCTTTCCGTCTGTCAATTCTCCATCGGCCATAGTATAATAGAAGAAAATATTTCGTAAGGAGAGGGATTCTTCTATGATGAGATATATGATGACGGCGCTGAGCCGATTGCACCGCGGCGTTTTGATTTGCGGCGGCTTTGCGCTCTTTATGCTTTTCGGCGCGTTGCTCTTGATGCTTCCTATTTCCCAGACCGGGACGAAGGAGGTTTCCTTTGTAGACGCGCTCTTCATGTCGGTGAGCATCGTCAGCGTCACGGGGATGAGCATGTTTGATTTGAAAACCGATTTCACACTCTTCGGGCAGCTGGTGATTTTATTTCTCATGCAGGTGGGCGGCCTGGGGGTCATGACCATGATGGCCATGGTCAGTATTTCTGCGGGCCGGCGGATCCGGTTGCAGGAGCGGCTCCTCATCAGCGATTCTTTCAATCTGCAAACCCCGTCGGGTATGGTGATGCTGGTGAAGAAAATCGTATTTCTCACCCTGGCCATCGAGTGCATCGCCGGGACGATCCTGGCGGCGTATCTCTGCGTCGACCACGGCTGGGCCGGCGTGTACCTGGGCTATTGGCATGCCATTTCCGCTTTCACCAACTGCGGTATGGACATCATGGGAAATGATGTGGGCTTCGCGGGCATGGCGGCGGATCCGCTGGTGGGCACAGTGATCGGCGTCACCATGCTCCTGGGCGGCATCGGCTTTATCGTGTTGGATGACGTGCTGCGAAATCGTTCGTGGGTGGGGCTCGCGCTGAATAGCCAATTTATCATTTTGATGGAAATCATTTTGATTCCTGTGGGCATCGTGGCCTTTTATCTGCTGGAAGGGGAGAACCCGGCGACCCTGGGACATCTCACAACTTTGGAAAAATGGCAGAGTGCTTTCTTCATGTCCATTTCCTCCAGGCTCGCGGGATTTACTTTGTTTGATATCCACTCCATGATGAGTGCTACGGTCCTCATCGTCATGGCCTATATGTTCATCGGTGCAGCGCCGGTCTCCACCGGCGGCGGCATCCGTACCACCACCATCGGTCTGCTGGTACTGTCGTTGTGGGCATGGGTCCGGGGGCGTCGGGACGTGGTGCTGTTTCATAAACGGGTGGCACCGGAGTGCCTGGTGAAAGCGTCGAATGTTTTCACGCTGGCCATCCTCCTCACCTTCGTGACGGCGCTTTTTGTGTTTCTGCTGGAACCGTCTCATTTCAATTTCGAAGACGCTCTCTTTGAAGCAGTGTCGGCCTTCAGCACCGTGGGTTTCTCCATGGGTCTCACCAACGAGTGGAATACCTCCTGCAAGCTGGTTCTCATGGCGGCCATGTTCATCGGCCGTATCGGCGTCATGACCCTGGCCATCACCTTTGCCGGTCATCACAATAGCCCGCTCAAGTATCCGAAGGAGAATATTGTGGTCGGTTGAAGTGGGCTTTTCCGCTGGCGGTTTAGTGATCAGTAATCAGTAGTCAGTAGTCAGGTATGAATTGACGCTATAATCACACGGGGATATCTCTGATAGGTATGAATAGCGGGAAATGTGTTCCAGTCCACCAATCTTGAATCAATGACGGAAGTGGTGCTAAGGAAGCACTGATTAAATCGCTATTCATCTGACTTTCTGGCCCAATGGCACAATACTTCGTCGGGATTTCCCTTTCATACTTCGGTATGCGCGGGAAATTCCTC
>CAVHZP010000050.1:0-10287 GCA_963640485.1 bacterium
AAAAGAACCCCGCCCGAAAATTTTCCGAGCGGGGTTCCTGTATAGCCTTATCTTTCCTGTTCGACCCCTTCGCCGATGATGCGGACATCGAGGGGCACGTGGACATGGTACTTGTCCATGATGCGGTTCTGCACTTCGTGGAGGACGTCAAGGATTTCCTGGCAGGATGCCTTGCCGTTGTTCACGACGAAGTCCGGGTGCTTGGTGGAGACCTGGGCGTCGCCGATGGCAAATCCCATGAGGCCGCAGTCTTTGATCATGGGGCCTACATAGTATCCCGGCGGGCGGAGGTACATGGTGCCGGCGCTTCTCTTTTCCAGAGGCTGCTTGGTGCGGCGGGAAATCTGGTGTTCCGTCATTTCTCTCTTGATTTCTTCCGGATTTCCTTTGGAGAGGTGAATCTTCACGCCTACGATGACGTCGCCATTGTGCATGAAAATGCTGTCGCTGTCGCCGTAGTGGAGGTCATCCCAACCATAGGTTTTCTTTTCCTTGCCGTCTTTGGAAATGGCGTAGACTTCTTCTACCACTTTCTTCATCTGGCTGCCGTAACCATTGGCATTCATGAAGACAGCGCCGCAAACGGTGCCGGGGATGCCCACAGCCCATTCGAAGCCTTTGAGGCCATTCTTTTCTGCAAAGCGAGCCACGGTGCCGGTGCCGGCGCCGCCGGTGGCAGTGATCCAGGTGTCTTCGCAGGTCATTTCCGGTTTCATGCGGGTGGTGCAGAGGGTGATGCCGCGAATGCCTTTGTCGCTGACCAACGTGTTCGAGCCGCCGCCGATGACGGTGACAGGAATGCCTGCTTCGTCAGCTTTGCGAAGAATGGCGATGAGCTGCTCTTCGGTCTGCGGCGATACGAATACATCCGCCGGTCCGCCGATGCCATAGGTGGTGTGGCGGCTCATGGGTTCGTCGATCTTAATGTCTCTCTCTGTGAGGATTCCGTCGAAAAATACTTTCCAATCTGTCATTTCTGATTCAATTCCAATACATCCATACCCTGCGCCATTGCATCCGAAACGATCTTCTGCAAATCCGCAGCTATCTGATTCCAGCGGATAAATGCCTGGAGATATTCCCGGGCATTGCTGTTATTGCTCACAAGAACAGCCAGTTCCTGTAGATGCTGATAGGTCTTTTCATCTTCCTTCTGGCCTGCAAGCTTCGCATAGTCTGCCTGCATCTGGGCCATGATGTATTCCTTGACCATTTTCTTAGCCGCCTCGTCGCCCTTCACCTGTTCAGCGGCGGCGGTGAGACGCTTCATCTCATCACTTTCTTTGATGGCTTTCGCTAAATCATATGCTGCGTCATACGTATTCATGACTGCCTCCTTTAAACAACCGGCCGCTCTCCTTCAGAAGGTGAGGGAAGCCGTTCTGCCGCAAAGCCTCCATGGCCACGATGGCCACCGCATTGGACAGATTCAAAGACCTGGCCTCTTCGATCATAGGGATGCGGATGCAATCCTCCTCGTGGTCGAGAAGCAGCTCCTCCGGGAGCCCCTTTGTTTCCTTGCCAAATACCAGCACATCGTCTGTCCCGAAAGAAATATCCGTATAGGACTTCACAGCCTTCGTGGTATTGTAGTAGAAATGATGTCCAGCGAGCATGCGCTTTACGGACTCGAAATTCGGATGCACATGGACTTCCAGAAGATCCCAGTAGTCCAGGCCCGCTCTTTTTAAATGTTTATCATCGATAGAGAAACCCAAAGGCTCTACCAGGTGGAGCGTCAAATGCTCCGCTGCACAGAGACGGGAAATATTTCCTGTATTTCCCGGAATCTCCGGCTCAACCAAGACGATATGCATAGCACTCCTCTTTTAGAAATAACTGCCGTACCTTTCCCGGTAGCGGTCCGTCTGCTCCTTGCCGGCGTAGACCTTGAATGTCTTCGCCTTCTGGCCGTCATAGGAAATCTGGTAAATCGGCCCCACGTCCATGCCCGTCACCTGCAGGCGATACACATTGTCGTGGAAACCATCGTACTTTTGCGGGATAGGAAATCCGATCACCGCCACCCCTTCATTGAGTTGGAAAGGGGACTTGTAATCGTCGGACATAAAATCCTTCGGGTGAAGCTCCTCCTCCGTCAGAGGCTCCTTCATCTCCACTTCCAGCGTCATGTCATCCACCACAAACACGCGGCGAATCCCATTCGCATCTGCCGAAGCCGCCAGCCCCAGTGTCAGAACGAGCGCGGCGGCCATATATTTCATCTTCATATAGACCTCACATATTCCAATGCCCTCTACTGCACTATGCTATATTCTATCACACTTATAATGAAATGCGAAATGGGAATTAAAAAAAGGGATAGTGCGTGAGGGATAAGGGATAGGGGATAAGGGATAAGGCGCATTTGACTGCTTAGTCCAATGTGCATATGCCTTCTTCTTTGAAGAAGGTGGCCGTTAGGCCAGATGATGGAATGCAGTAGCGGTTTGCATCACCCATCCTACGGATACCCTCTTCAGAGAAGAGGGCTTGGCACATTGGACTACTTCGCTAAATGCGTCCTTATCCCTTATCCCTGCTCACTTATCCCTTTCTCCCACAAAAAAACTGCAGCCATAGGCCGCAGTTTTTTCTGTGTTATTTTCTTTCTTTGATTCGAGCAGCTTTGCCGGAGAGGCCACGCAGGTAGAAGAGTTTTGCGCGACGAACGATACCGCGGCGCTTTACTTCGATCTTTTCGAGACGTGGGGAATGAACGAGGAAGGTTCTTTCTACGCCTACGCCGTAGGAAATACGACGAACGGTGAAAGTTTCTCTTACGCCAGCATTTCTTCTAGCGATAACTACGCCTTCGAATACCTGGATTCTTTCGTTCTTGCCTTCTACGACTTTAACATGAACTCTTACGGTGTCCCCCGGACGGAATTCAGGAATGTCGTTTCTCAGCTGTTCCTTTTCCAATGCTTCAATGATATTCACGATCTTTTCCTCCTATCACACAGGACATTCATGCCGATCGCAGGTGGCAGAGGACTGTCCAGACTAACGAGGAAATTGTACCACAGTGAAAGGGGGAATGCAAGAAAATTTTCATAAAAATACGAGCGCGGGGAAAGGGATAAAGAACGAGACGAGGGATAAGGGATAGGGGATAAGGGATAAGGCGCATTTAACAAAGAAGTCCAATGTGCCTTATCCTATCCCTACATCTCCAACCTTAAACCACTCTTATTTCGCTTCCTGTAAAACCTTATCCGCCTTTTCGATATTCTTATGAATCGCGCCGAGGCAGGTCTTGAATTTCTGCATTTCTTCTTCGGTGAAATGATATTCCATCACTTCTTCCACGCCATTGATGCCGATGAGGGCCGGGACGCCTACGAAGACATCGTGTTCGCCGTATTCGCCGTCCAGTTCCACGGAGCAGGGAAGGATTCTCTTTTCATCGTGGAGGATCGTGCGCACCAGGGTCGCAGCAGCGGAGGCGATGCCGTATTCGGTGCAGAACTTGCCGCTGTAGGTGACCCAGCCGCCTTTGATGGCGGTTTCCTGGACTTTATCTTTATCGAAGACGAAGCGCGGGTCTTCTTCCATATCTTTCAGCGGTTTGCCGTAGAAGTTGATGACAGACCAGGGAACAATCTGAGACGCGCCGTGTTCGCCCAGCATGAAGGCGAAGAAGCCGCGAGAGTCCAGGCCGGTCTGGTCGGAAATCGCATGAATGAGGCGGGAGGAGTCCAGGAGCGTGCCGGTGCCGAGGACTTTTCCGCGGGGCAGTCCGGAGAGCTTGGCGATGAGGTGAGCGATCACGTCGCAAGGATTGGTGATGGAAACGAAAATACCGTGGAAGCCACCGGCCATGACCTTCGGGATATAGTCAGCCACCTGGCGCACGCTATTTTCCAATTCATCATCCCGGTTTCCTGTAGCGCACAGCGTAATGTCACCGACAGCATTGACGATGATGTCGCAATCCTTCAGGCCCGCATAGTCCGCTCTCTTGTAAACCGAATGATTCGGCATATACATCACTGCGTCATTGAGATCCTGGCATTCGCTGATGGCCTTCGCTTCGTTCAGATCGCAAAGCAGAATTTCATCGGCAATCCCCATCATGCCCAGACAAAATGCCACATGGGCGCCCACATGGCCCAGCCCCACAACGCCAACGATTCTTTTCTTCAACATAGAAATACCCTCCTTATAGAAGCCCCATAGAGTAAGTAAAAAAATAGCAGAGGACACGAAATCCTCTGCTTATGAATGTAACATATGCGGTTGAAAGGTTCAAGGGACAGGGCGAGACGAGAGATAATGGTTGAGACGAGGGATAAGGACGCATCTGACTGTAGTGGGACTGCGCATATGCCTTCTTCTTAGAAGAAGGTGGCCGTTAGGCCGGATGATGAGATAAAGTAGCGGTTTGCATCACCCTCTTCAGAGAAGAGGACTTGGCGCAATTGACGCAGCAGTCAACCGCCGCCTTATCCCTTATCCCCTATCCCTTATCCCTAAATCCCTCCCCCCTAAAATCACCTCTTCCAGCAATACCCCTTCCAATCGCAATACCGGCACGCCTCCGGCAGTGTCCCCTTCTCCCCTTTGGCCTTTTCAGAAAAATCGCCTTCAAGAATCCGATGGACGGTCTTATCGAAGTCTTCCATGCGCCGCCGGACGCGGGCGGTAGTCATAGGGAAGGTGACGCAGGGATTTTCCTTGTCGCCGGTGAAGTAGAGCGTCAGATTTCCCACCTTCCGCCCCCACTTCTCTTCCACCAGGCCCGCGTAGATTTCCAGCTGGCTCAAGTACCGCTCCATCTTGCGGCTGCCGGCGGCGGGTTTCTTGCCGGTCTTGAAGTCGATGATGTCCACCATGTCGCCGTCGCCTTGCAGAAGGTCGATGGTGCCGTGGAGGATATAGTCCTCCCGCACCAGCTCCAGCGGAAACTCCGCCTCCAGGATCTGCTCCCATTTCCCTTCGCGGAAATGGACGTAGCCCATCACTTCAGCAAACGCATTTTCCAATTTCTCTTTGGGAAGCCAGGCGTTTTCGCTTTCGGAGAGGGAAATATAATTCGCCATCATCCATCCGTAAATGACCTGGGGCGCGAGACTCTTCGCCTCGCCCCGAAGGACGGCGCGATGCACATCCTCGATGGTCTCGTGGACCAGCTCACCGTACATGGCCGACACCGCCTGGATGGAGGCAAAGCGGTAGACCCGCTGCCATTTGTATTTCATGGGGCACTCTTCATACAGCGCCACGTGGGTGGTGAAGGCGAAGCGGGGCTTGAAGGTATTCTTCGCCACTGGTTTGAAGGAAATCCCATCCAAAGAAATGCGTCGGTCATCATACTCCGGCAGCACCTTCAGCACTTCCCAGAAGCATTGGGCCGGGTAGGAGCCCTTCGCGTACGCGGTGGTCAAGACCAGGAGCGACTCGGCGCGGGAGAAGGCGGTGTAATATTTCCGCTGGAAATCCAGATTTCTCACCCGGTCCGCCGGCTCGTAGGGCTGCCGGCCGGTGACGGTCTCCACCACTTCAGAAAGGAAATTCCCCTTCTCATCGTCCCGGGGCTTTTCGTCCAACGACGCCACGATGACCACCGGGTACTCGAGCCCCTTGGACTGGTGGATGTTCAGAAACGAAACGGCGCCGGAGGGAGCGTAGCGCTCTTCGTCCTCGTACTCATTGACCCCCTGCTCGAACCAAAGCCGAAGGTACCGGCCAAAGAAAATCGGCACGTCTTCCAGCGTCTCCCGCCCGTGGCCGTGGTTCTCCGACAGGAAATAGCCGAACCTCCCCACCATGCGGGTGAAGAGGGAGAGATTTCTCACTTCATTGGAGTTGCCGTCGGTGGCTTTGTCCAGGATGCCTGCGAATGGCGGCAGCGCGAGAATCTGATACACCAGTCCCAGGAGCGAGCGCGGGAGATGCCCTGTGGAAGTGATGATGCTTCGCGTTTCCTCCAGCCACTCTTTCAGCGGCCGCGCCGCCGGCCAGCCCAGCATGATTTTCGCCATGCCCATGGACTCCATGTATTTCTCCACCACCTGTCCGGTCTCCGCCATATCCGGCCGGCTCTCCATGGTGTCGGCGAACCCCGGAAATAGGAGCAGCAGCGTCCCCAGGAGCCACTTCACTTCTTTGCGGTCGAAGTACATCCCCGCCCGGGGCGCGTAGCAGGGAATCCCGCGGCGATGGAGCCCCATTTGCAACGTCCGCGAATTGCTGCTCTTCACCGAATTCACCAGCACTGCCACCTGGTTGTAGTCGGAAATCTTTCCGCTTTTCTTGAGACCTTCCACGAAATCACAAAACCGCTCCTGCCACTCCGCAATGGAGCGGGCGGTGATTTTCAGCACCGACTGGCCCTGCTCCTGCTTGTCCGCCACGATTTTTCCTTTGAGATAGCGGTAGAGCTTTCCTTCCCCCTCCCACAGATGAGGCTGGGTCTGGGGAAATCGCATCCAGTCCATGCAAAACTGCACGATGCCCGGGTGAGAGCGATAGTTCGTCCCCAGCCGGAATTTCTGGCTCTTCTCGTAGGTATCAGCAAAGCCCAGTATATTTCCCACCGACGCCCCACGGAAACGATAAATTCCCTGGTCATCGTCACCCACGACGAATACATTTCCCTTCTCGCCGCCCAGAAGACGAATCAGCTCCACTTGGATATAATTCGTGTCCTGGTATTCGTCAATCATCACGTAGTGGATGCGGCTCTGGAGCTTCCTCAGCACCTCGGGGTGGGTCGTCAACAGCCGGTAGGTTTCGGTCTGCAGATGTGTGAAATCCATCACATTTTCCTCGCGGCAAATGCGATTGTACTTCATCACCATCCGGGCAAGGATTTCCACCTTCCCCCCAAGCGCGCCGCCCATGCGCCGCCGCATGTCTTCGGGGTCCATGCACTCTTCCAGAATCCCCGACACCAGCCGGCAAATGTCCCCGCACCGCCGCCAGGGGGAAATCGTCAGTGGCCCATAGCCCCAATCCCGCTCGCGGGGTACTATGGTCTCGATGCCCGGAATGGCGTCAAACTCTTTTAAATGATTGTAAATGATATATTGCTGCTCGAACTGGTCGGTTTCCAGATAATTCTTCGCCAAAGAGGTGAACTCGCAGAACTCTTTCAGAATCCGCCGGCAAATGTGATGGAAGGTGCCAATGTACATGTCATGGAGATTCACCTCGATGCCCCGGGAAGAGAGCTCATTGGTGAGGCGGGTGGTGAGCTCCTTCGACGCCTTCACCGTGTAAGTGACCAGCATGATTTCCTCCGGCCGCGCCCCCTCCTTCTCGATCAGATGCACCACCCGCTGGATCGTGGTATACGTCTTCCCCGTCCCGGGCCCGGCGATCACCAAAGTGGGCCCCTTCGCCGCGATGGCAAGCGCCTGCTGGGTGTTGGCTCTTTCGTCAGTCATTCACGTCATCTCCTTGGGTACGAATAGGTTACTTAGGGATAAGGGATAGGGGATAAGGGATAAGGCGCGTTTGATGAAACAGTCCAGTGTGTCGTCCCTCTTTGGGAGTGTGTCCGTAGGGCGGGTGATGCAAACCGCCACCCTCTCCCATCATCCGGCCTAACGGCCACCTTCTTCAACGAAGAAGGCAGATACGCATCTCCCGCTGCAGTCAGATGCGCCCTTATCCCTTATCACCTATCCCTTATCCCTATAATTCAGTACCCCAAATCCTCATTAATAATCACCACTTCCATCTCTATATTTCTCATCTTCTTATAGTAGATGGCCATGACATTGCAGATGCGGTCCGGAGCGCCGCAGTCGTAACACTTGTCGCCGCCGTGGGCGGTGCAGCCGCAGAGGTAGTGATGGCGTGCCACATTCTTCGGCGCCGCCACATTCCGCGCCCGGGCGATCGCCTCCTCCAGAGTCGGCGCCAGTTTGTTCACGCCAAAGACGAAATACACTTTCTTATGACCGAAGAGGGAGCCGGACACCCGATTTCCCGTGCCGTCCAGATTCACCATGACCCCTGTCTCCGAAGCGCCATTGACGGAGAGAAGAAATACATCGGTGGTCATGGCGTGGCGCGCCAGGTCCAGGAACTGCTCATTGCTCGCCGCAAATCCGTCCCGCTCGCGGTTGATCTGATGCACATCCCACACCTCATTGTGCGTCGAGAGCTTTTCATACATTCCCATGGCCTGCAGCGTCAAGGAGTCGCCGAAACCTACGGTGGTGCCGTCGATCTGCTCATTCAGATACGCCGCCGCCGCCTCCTTCGTTTCAAATACACTGCAAACATACCTATTTCTCTGAAATGCGCGTTTTACTTTTGCTAAGTCCATTGTGACCTCCTTGTAAGGCTATCGATTTGGTGATTAGTGATCAGTAATCAGTAATCAGTAATTAGTAATCAGTAATCAGGACGTGCTTGGCGAAGCAGCCCAATGTGCCAAGACCTCTTTTCTGAAGAGGGTGATACAAACCGATACTTCATTCCATCATCCGGCCTAACGGCCACCTTCTTCAAGGAAGAAGGCATATACGTATTTCCTGCTGGAGTCAGGCGCGCCCTGATTACTGACCACTGATTACTGATCACTAAACTTTTTCCGTAAAAACCAAATATATAAATACCACCGGCAACACCAGCACATACCCGAACGAATAGCGGAAGACCGCCGACGCCGGCGTGGAGAGGAGGAGCGTGGCGGTATTCACCCACAGCGGCAGAAGCGTGAGGACGAGCCTCTTCTCACCCCGCGCCCAGAAGAGCAAGCCCGCGAAAAGCGTGAGCCACAGCGCGAGACCCGGACCGATGAAGCGGCTCCCTTCGTATTGCCAGTTCGCAAAGAAAGCCTTCCACTTCGCCGGCATGGGGAAATTTCCCACCGCCATCTCATCATTATTCTTGGGCTTCATATTCTTCGTGTTCTCATCAGTCAGCGCCCAGCCGAAGCGGGACTGCACGCCATACTCCAGGGGATCCAAATTCCACAGCGAATAGGTTTCCGTGAGCCAGCCCTCCACGTAAATCCGTGGATTCTTGAGCCCCGTCTCCGCCCAGATTTTCAGAAATTCTCCCTTCGCCTGATTCATCCGGTTTCTTTGGAAATGGTCATGCCACTTCACGAAGTCCACGGTGTAAGGCGAATACTCCTTCTTCCACTCCTCCTCCGGCAGGAGCGCGTTCATGAAATGCGCCGCCTCCTCGCTTCGCTCACCCTCTACCTTCATTACTCGCCCCAGCTGCTGCAGCGGCACCGCCATGGACTCCTGAAATAGCGGCTCCCAGTGGTGAGTGCGTTGAATCACTTGCCCAGGCACTGTGGAAATGAGCGCCGCCAGGAGAAAAGCGAGCAGGATTTTTTGATTTCGCCGAAGGAAATAGAGCACCGCCGTCAGCACCAGCGAAACCAAAAGTCCATTGCTGCGAAAGAGCATGGTGCCAAAGAGCGCGGAAAGAAATAACAGCCAGCTCTCGCGGCCCCAGATTTCCTTTTCCCGTTCTCGCAAGAAAATCCAAACCCAAAACAGCAGCGCCAGCGAGAAAAATCCATCCCGCACCGCCGCGATGCTATAATTTCCCACCATGGGAAAGAGCAGGAAATATCCATAAAGCCCCAGGCCCGCGAAGGGATGCACATGATTTCGCAGCCAATAGCAAAACGCCGTGAGCCCCAAAGAAATCGCCGCCGCCTGCACGAGAGACAGCACAAAAATCACCGGCTCCCGGCTGCCAAAGATGTCCCGCCCCCACTCACTGCCGTAGCCGTAGACCAGACTGTAAAACCAGGGAAACTGCACCGATGCATAGAGCGGATTCTCCATCATAAAGACCGTGTCATTCATCCCCGGCGCCGGATAAAAGGCCAGCAGAAATGGCAACCGCCACAGAAACATAAGAAGCGCCGCGAGCCAGAAATATTCCCGCCCGTGACTCCGCCTCGCCATCAAGCCATGAGGCAACGCCGCGAGCCCATAAGAAAGAAGAAACGCAATCACCATCGCCGCCGCGACAATGAGCAACCCGTCCCACCACTCCAGCAACGGATGCCCCGGCAGCGAAAGCTCCCCCGCCCGGTCCAGGTGATCAATCTTCCAGGTATAATACCCCGCCGCCGACAGCAAAGCTCCGAAAGCAAAGTGCAAACGTGAAAATGAAATAGACATAGAAACTCCAATAGTGAGACGATAAGGCGCGCGCTCCGTCGCTCCTCTTTTTTCTTTCATTATAGCACGATTAGGAATGGGCGTGGAGCGGGTTTAGTGGTCGGTCGTGAGGAAGCAGGTAAACGCACCCTCTTTCAAACTTGCGGCGCTTCTTAATTTGTGCGCCGCACTCCGC
>CAVHZP010000051.1:0-10182 GCA_963640485.1 bacterium
TTGTCGGGGTTGCGGAAGAGGGAGAAGATTTCGGCGATGCGCTTCACTCGCTGTGTCGGCGGCAGTTCGTCGGCGGCTTTGGCGAGGCGGCGGATACGGAGACCGGCGCCGATGACTACATCTTCATCGTAGTATTTCAGAAGTTTTTGGAATAGTGCTTTTGTGACTTGGTTGGGCATGAATTCTTTCCAGGAATCTTCGTCTACGAGAGCGATGAAGTCTTTCATGCGGATGTCTTCTTCCAGATTGACTCGGGCGCCATAGATCAGCATAGGTAGACGGATGGAGACGGCGCGGAGGAGCCGCAGCACTTTTTCACGCTCTTCTTTCAGCTTTTTCTGTTTCTCCAGGGCTTCTTTTTCTTCGGGGGTCCGTTCATGCTTGGGTTTGTTCTTGGCTTTTTCGGCTTTTTGGTATTCTTCCTGGTTCATGCCTTGCTTGTTGATGGTGATCTTGGCGGGAAGTTTGGATTTGGGCTGACCATGGATAATACCGGCCAATTTGTTGAAGAATTTCACATCGGCGGCGTTCATGAGGATGCCTACGCCTTCATTATAGATGGAGTCGTCTTCAAAGCCGCTCTTGATGGCTTTGTCTACGGTGAGTTTCTTCAATTGGCGCATCATTTTCGGTACGTCGTAGGCGACCATCTGGGTGCCTTTGACGGAGATCACCGGGCAGTAGTTCAGAAATTCGCCTAAGGCTGCTTTGGCGTCTCCATCTCCGGTCTGCCCACGCTTGGAGAGGCTGTGGACTTCGGAGAGAACTTTCAGCGTGCGGTCCGGGGCAAAGTCAAAGACATAGGCCACTTCTTTTTGTTTGCCGTCGATGCTGCCTACAGACTGCACGCGGAAAATGGTCTGCATGTAGCCAGCGGCTGCGGTGTTGGCAGAGCCGGCAAGCATCATGACGGCGGACCATTCGGGCACGGTGACGCCGGTGGTCAGTTTACCGCAGGAGATGGTGATGGTGTAGGGGTATTTTCGGATGGTTTCCCGTACTTTTTTCAGTGCATTGTCGTAGGCTTCTTCCTGGTCTCCGTCACCGGCTACGTTGGCGATGCCGAAGTGGGAGAAGATGGGATGATTTTTCAAAAGGGCGCTCAAGGCGCGGGCTTCTTTCACGCCGGGGACCATCCAGAAGGTGTGCTTGAACATATCCCGGTATTGCTGGTTGGCAAAGGGATAGTGGCTGTCGGTGTCTTCGTGGGTGATGAGGTCGAGGAAGGCTTTCACGTCAGATTCATGGACGAAGTCTCCGATGCTGGCGCCGGCAGGGAGCGGGCGGAAGTCCACTTTGGGGTCGCCGGTCCAGGTGCGGAAGAATTCATGGAAGTTGAAGGCGGAGTCTTCGGTTTCGAAACGGTAGGAGGCGGTCATGGCTTCTTGCATATCGAAGGTGAGGATCCGCATTTCCGGCAGTTGGGCATAGGGGTTATGGTCGCCGGGGTGCTCTTGGGCGAAGTCATATTTCCTTTTCTGCTCCATTACGTAGTCCCAGGTGTAGACGTTTTCTTCGTAGCGGCCCAGGAGGTTGTAGGGGGTGCCGGAAAGGGAGAGGACTTTGGGCTTCTTTCCTTTTTTCGCTTTTTCCAGAAGTTTTTGCACGGCCTGGCCCAGGTCGGTCTGGGTTCCTTCGTGGGCTTCGTCGTAAATGATGCAGTCCCAGTCCATGGAGAAGACAGCTTCATTTTTCTGGAAGTTGCCGCCTACGATTTTCGAGCCGCGCAAATCTTGCATGGAAGCAAAATAGGTGAAGGCGGTGCCTTGCTTGGCATAGTTTCTCAGGGTGCGGTCATTTTCGGCATCGATGGCGGTATCGTATTCTGCATTGGGGCTTTTGTTTATCTTGGTCACGAAGAGGTGGGAGCTGCCTTTCCCGAAAATCAAATCGTGGTCATCCTGCCAGCCGGCGGCTACGATGGGGCGATGGGTGACGACGATGGTTTTCTGAAAGCCGGCTTGCTTGATCAGTTCATAGGCGGTGACGGTCTTGCCGAAACGCATTTTGCAATCCCAAAGCATGGTGTCGCTGGTTTTGAATATGTTGAGGGTCTTTTCCACTGCGTCGCGTTGTTCCTGGCGAAGGATGATGCCTTCCTGGATTTCTTTGGCTTCGCCGGAGGGGGTAGAGACTTTCTCGGTAGGCGATAGTTCACGGCGCCCTTCTTTGTGGGCGCGGATGGCGTTGATGGCGGTCGCTACATTGACCTGGTACCACTCTGAGTCTTTGCCTGTATCGGGGAATTTTTTGCAGAGATAGCCGGAGCGATCCAGGATATAGTGGACGTCGCAATCACTAAAGGAATTCTGCATAATGGTTCCATCGGCCATTTTGATGGTGCGTAGAGCCAGCTCGGTGTAGAGAAGGTCATATTTCACCATAGCCGTCCTGGTGTACTCTTTGATTCGGGTATGGGCGGCGGTGTTTAACAGCTCACAATTTGGGGGAAGTTGTGTGGGTCCCAGGTTGCTGTCCAGTGATGCTTCTCCAATTTTTAAAAATCCTTCATGGGCGGCATCAGGGATGCTAAAAATGTATATGAGTTTATATTTAAATGTGCTTTCGCCGATGGGGGTGGTCATAGGTTCATACCTCCTTTTAACATGGAGATAAATGTGCGAGTGCATTTGGTGCGCCAGTCTTTGATGCGGCAGTAGGTGCCGGTATGGGCGTATATATCGCTTTTAGCACAGCCGCGGCACATGCGGTGGGTTTCTTCCGGTTCTTCGTCAAAGGAGTCGAAAAGGGACATTTCCTGCTTTTCCGGCTCCAGCGTGCAGCTCCCGGGGACTACGTATTTCAGGCCGTCCATTTGCCAGATGTTCCAGGAAATGATATGGGCGATCTTTTTCAGCAGTCCGATGGATGGCGGGCAATCAAAGCGGGCGTTGTAGTATTCAATATAGGAGTACAGGAGATTTTCTCTGGCGAGGAGTAGGTTGTCGCCTTGGTATTCGTAGCCATAGACGCTCTCATAGGCTCGTCGGCTCCAAAAGAGCCATTCTTCGGCATTGGTCGTGTTCTCACGGACGATACGCATTTTCCTGTCAAGCAGGCCGATACGATTTTCCAGCGGGATTTTTTGACCGGTTACGGTATCGTAGCGGCTGACCAGATAGGGTGCTTCGCCGCAAGAGACTTCCAGTCGCTGCGCGTCTACGTATTTCTGCCAGCCTTTGCGGGCGCCTACAAAAGAGATAGGCTCTTTCACACTGTCCCAGGTATTTCCCGTTTCATGGTTGAATACATCTTTCCGCCGGAACCAGTGCTCGTCTATCAAATTGTTTTGCTTGTTGCAAATCCAGGAGGGTGTAAATACTTCCGCTTTTTCTCGCGTGCGATCAGCTTGGGCGGAGAGGGATTTGGTGATGCGGGGCTGTATCAGATGGGCCCAGGAGTCGGTAATCAGTAGGGGTAGGATTTGTGAATCCTCTTCGAAGCCGGCGCCCAGGTCTTCATAGTCCTTGGTGGCCCAGAGGATATTGTGGCGGGTGGTCCTGTCAAAGAGCAGAATGTCCAGCAGTTCTTTATCAATAGAACGGATCGCGTCTTCCAGCACGTCGATGCTTTGAATCAGTATGTCCGGCTTGATGGTGGCCGCTTGGTTATTCATTATCTATCCGTCCTTTCTGTGTCGTATTGTTTTCATGATTTCCGGCAGATGATTTGCTTTTCATCATTTTTGTTTCTATGAAAGATTTATACAATCTAATCATACCATAAGGCGATAGAAATAATAAGCGGGGTTTTCCTGCCGTTGGTGAAAATACAGAGGTGGTGGAGGGCTGGAGGTTTCGTAGTCGGTGATCGTGATGTGCTTTGTTATTCGGTGGTATGCTTCCCTAGTAGCCGGAAGCTCCGGCACCAGCTCAGAATAAAATATTTCCTTGCTCGCCTCATTGCGATGGCGGGCTTCTTTTTATATAATGAGTACAAGACGTTCATTTATTTTTTCACAGAGGAGAAGCAATGGCACAAGATAGTTTCATGGCTTTGGATTCCCTGGCATTGATGAGACACAGCAATGCGTCCTGGAAGCTTTTGGCTTCTGAAGATGCACCATTCTGCTGTGCTTTTTTTATCGTGAATTTTTGGAAAACAATGTGCGAAATTTGAGCGAGGCGTAGCTGGTTTTGGATTTGCGTCCGCTAATCAACGAGAAGTACGCACTGGCCGGCGAGGAGTTGCCGGAGGAGGAAGCGCTGGAGGGAGAGGCGAAGTTTTATCTGCGCCCTGACTACTGACCACTGATCACTGACTACTAAACCACTATCGCCTTACACCAAAAAATATAAAGGAAGTGAACCCTATGGATCCTTTTGTACATCTTCATGTGCATACCGAGTACAGTCTTTTCGATGGCACGTGCCGCATCAAGGAATTGGTGTCCCATGTGAAGGAGATGGGGCAGACGGCGCTGGCCATCACGGACCATGGCGTCATGTATGGCGCCGTGTATTTATATAAAGAGTGCATGGCCCAGGGCGTGAAGCCCATCCTTGGCTGCGAGGTCTATGTGACTCGCGGCAGCCGCTTCGAGCGGCCGAAGGGGGAGAAGGAGAAGCTGGGGCATTTGATTTTGTTGGCAGAAACCAATGAAGGCTACCAGAATCTGATCAAGATTTGCTCGAAGGCATGGACGGAAGGCTATTTCCATAAGCCCCGGGCGGATCATGAGCTTCTCCGGAAGTACAGCAAGGGGCTCATCGCCCTCTCGGCCTGCGTGGCCGGCGAATTGCCGCAGGCGATCCTGAATCATGACATGGATGAAGCGCGGAAGGTAATTGATTTCTACATCGATACCTTCGGTAAGGAGAATTATTTCCTGGAGCTGCAGAACCACAGCCTGCCGGAAGAAGCGGAAGTGCGGCCGGTGCTGGCGTCGCTGGCGAAAGAGTATGGCCTGGGGCTGGTGGCCACCAACGATTTCCACTACACGAAGAAGGAAGATGCCGGGAGCCAGGAAATCAAGCTTTGCATTTCCACCGGCAACACCCTGGACGACCCGAATCATTTCCGCTTTGCCAATGAAGAATTCTATTGCAAGAGCGGGGAAGAGATGACGGCGATCCTGGGAAACTATCCCGGTGCCATAGAGAATACGGCGAAGATCGCGGAGCGGTGTCACGTGAAGCTCACTTTCGGCGAGCACAAGCTCCCGTCTTTTGACGTGCCCGCCGGCGAGACGTCGAAGTCTTATCTGCGCAAACTTTGCGAGGCGGCGATTCCTGAGCGGTATCCCCAGCCCACGGGGAAGGAGCAGGAGCGGCTGGACTATGAGCTGGGCGTCATCAACCAGATGGGCTTCTCTGATTATTTCCTCATCGTCATGGATTTCATCCGCTATGCGAAGACCCACGGTATCCCCATCGGCCCGGGCCGTGGCAGTGCGGCGGGGAGCATCGTGGCGTACCTGCTGCATATCACGGAAATCGACCCGCTGCGTTTCGACCTCCTCTTCGAACGTTTCCTGAATCCGGAACGCGTCTCCATGCCTGATATCGATACGGACCTTTGCTATCGCGGCCGGGGTCAGGTGATCGAGTACCTGGCGAAGAAATATGGCGCGGAGCAGGTGGCGCAGATCATCACCTTCGGCACTTTGGCTGCCCGGGCGGTGATTCGCGACGTGGGCCGGGTGATGAATATCCCGCTCCGTGATGTGGATAAAATCGCGAAGATGGTGCCAAGCGGTCCTGGGGTCACATTGAAAAAGACGCTGGAAGGGTCCAAAGAGTTTAAGGACTTGTACAATTCCGATGGCACTGTCCACTCTCTCATCGACCATTGCCTGGACCTGGAGGGGCTTTCCCGCAACTCCGGCACCCACGCAGCCGGCGTGGTGATTTGCTCGCAGCCGGTGGACGAGTACGTGCCCATCCAGCTCACACAGGATGATTTCATCCAGACCCAGTATGAAAAGGACCAGGTGGAGCAGCTGGGACTTCTGAAAATGGATCTTCTGGGGCTCCGCAATCTCACGGTGATCAGCGACGCTTTGGAAATGATCAAAGCGAATCGCGGCATCGATATCGATATCAATCAGATCCCCAACGTGGACGAGAAGACCTGCGCCATGCTTTGCGCCGGCGACACCATCGGTGTCTTCCAGTCCGAGTCCCAGGGGTTCACAAATCTCTTGGTGCAGCTCCATCCGGATCGTTTTGAAGACCTGATCCCTATGGTGGCGCTCTATCGCCCGGGGCCTTTGGGCAGCGGCATGGCGGAGGATTTCATCAAGAGAAAGCATGGGGAAATCCCCATCGAGTATCCTCATCCGTCGCTGGAACCGATCCTAAAGGAAACCTACGGCGTCATTCTCTACCAGGAACAGGTCATGCAGATCGCTTCGGCCATGGGCGGCTTCAGCCTCGGCCAGTCCGATATGCTTCGCCGCGCCATGGGGCACAAGGAGCCGGAAATCCTGCAGAAGAATCGCGACACCTTCGTACAGGGGGCCATTGGAAATGGCGTAGACGAGAAGACGGCGAATTACGTCTTCGACCTGATGGTTCACTTCGCCGGTTACGGTTTCAATAAATCCCACAGCGTGTGCTACGGCTGGATTGCCTGGCAGACGGCGTATCTCAAGGCTCATTTCCGCCCCGAATTCATGGCGGCCATGATGACTTGCTACAATGGCGACAAGAACAAAGTGAGTCGCTATATTTCCGACACCCGAAGAGCCGGTGTGGAAATCGCGGCGCCGGACGTGAATCTGTCGGAGGCCCACTTCTCTGTCAGTGGAAATAAAATTCTCTTCGGCCTGGCGGGTATCCAAAACGTAGGCGAGAACGCGGTGGACTCCATCATCGCTGCCCGAAAGAAAGGCGGCCCCTTCACGTCCATGTCCGATTTTTTAGAGCGTGTGGATGGGCGGGGACTGAACAGCCGCGCCTGTGAAAGTCTCATCCAGTGCGGCGCCATGGATTGCTTCGGCTACAATCGGCCTCAGCTCTTGTCGGCGCTTCCTCAGGTGATGAACGAGGTGCAGGGCACCCGAAACGACAGAGCCAGCGGCCAGCTCTCCCTCTTTGGCGGTGACGAGATGGTGAGTACCATTTCCTATCCCGATCTCCCTGACGTGCGGGCGGAAGAAAAAATTGACTGGGAGAGAAAACTCCTGGGCTTCTACGTCAGCGGCCACCCGCTGGACTCTTATAAGAAACAAATGCAGAGCTGCACGCCCATCTATGCCCTGGAGGCCGAGGCGGCCCGCTACGATGGCAAGATGGTCACCGTCGGCGGCACCGTCACCCGCGTGAAAGGAATGGTGACGAAGAAAGGCGCGCCTATGGGCTACGTCACCATCGAGGACTACGAAGGCTCCATCGAGACTGTGGCTTTCCCGTCCGTGTGGGAGACCTCGCGCCCTTACCTCACTGAAGATGCCGCTGTGTGCATCCGCGGGCGCTTGCAATCCAATGAAAGGGAAATCAAAATCCTCGCGGACAGCATCATTCCTCTGGCGAATTACAAACACTCCGTCCGTCCCCCGGTGGACGAAGTGCATCTCTACGTAGACCCCCGCCATGAGTCCGACGCCGTCAGCGAAGCCCTGGCCCGGGTGCTATTGAAATACCACGGTAACACCCCCGTGCGCCTCCACCTGGAACGGTCTCATCAGGAAATCCGCATGATCCCCAAATTCTACGTGGACTTCACCGAAGAGGCAGAAGAAGCCCTGAAAGGCATCCTCGGAAACGGGGCGGTGGAAGGGAGAAGGGATTAGTAGTTTAAGGATAGGGGATAAGGGATAGGGGATAAGGGATAAGGACGCGCTTGCCTGCTTTCCCAATCCTGTGAGCCGCCCTCCGACTAACCGTTTACTGACTTTTGGGCAGTAGAGAATGCTGTAGTAGTAAACCGCTACGCGGAGAGTGGCTCACGGTTTTATTTCCCGTGAGGGCAAGCATGCCCGGGTAACGGTGACACCGCGAACAGATTACGGATGTGAGGAAGCAGGTACGTGCGCCTTATCCCTTATCCCCTATCCCTTATCCCTTGTTGCCAATGCTATTTCCCTAATAAAATTCCCCCAAACGAAACTCGTTTATGCTATACTTGAACAAGATGATTATTTCTCATAGAGCGGAACAGAAGGGAGATATTATGAAGTTTCTGGTTTGTATCAAACAGGTCGTAGACACTTCGAAAATGGAAGTGGATCCGGCTACCGGCCGGTTGAAAAGAAACAATGCCAATAGCATTATGAATCCTCTGGATCTTCATGCATTGGAAGCTGCTTTTGCACTTCGGGAAGAAGTGGGCGGCACGGTGACGGCCATCACCATGGGACCGCCGCAGGCGGCAGCTGTGCTGAAGGACGCTGTGGCTATGGGCGCTGATGAGGTGTACCTGGTGACGGACCGCGCGTTCGGCGGCGCAGATACCTTGGCCACCAGCTACACTTTGGCGAAGGCCATCGAAAAGCTCGGCGGCTTTGACCTCATTTTCTGCGGCCAGGAGTCCATCGACAGCAATACGGCGCAGATCGGCCCGGAAATCGCAGCGACCCTGGGCATGGCAGACGTGAGCGCAGCGACCCGTATTTCCTATGAAAAAGAAGGCTGCCTCACCGTGGAAAGACAGGTGGGCGACAGCTTCGAAGTATTGGAACTTTCGCTTCCGGCGGTAGTCACTGCCACTGAAGCCCTGAATCATCCCAGATACCCGAGCATCAAAGGGCTTCTGATAAAAGATGAAGTGGAAATCAAAAATCTGACGGCTGCGGATCTCCCGGTAGACCCGGCCCGTATCGGCATGAAGGGTTCTCCGACCCAGGTGCGCCAGGTGCGCCCGATCGTGCCGCCGAAAAAAGAAAATCTTCGCATCGAAGGTAAGTCTGCGGAAGAAGCCGCAGAGCTCCTCTTCGGCGCTATGCAGAAATTGAATGTCATGTAAGGAGGGCGGAAATGGATTTTTCTGATTACAAAGGAATTTATGTCATTGGCGCTCTTGTGAATGGCAAGATTCAGAAAGTCACCGGCGAGCTCACCGGTGAAGCCAGAGTCCTGGCTGACCAGTTGAAAGAAGAAGTGGCCGTGGTGCTCATCGGTAGCGGCCTCACAGACGAGGCTTCTTCTCTCATTGCTTTGGGCGCAGATAAAGTGTACGTGATCGATGACCCGCTCCTTTCCCACTACGATGGCAAGGCATACCAGAAAGCCCTGGCACCTTTCCTGCTGGAGAAGAAACCGGACACCATCATTTTCGGCGCTACCGCTTTCGGCCGCGACCTGGCACCGCGCCTGGCGGCTGAATTGATTTGCGGCGTTACCGCTGACGTGACGGAGCTCTCTGCAGATGCAGAAAAGGGTCTCGTCATCTGGTCCCGCCCGGCTATGGATGGAAATATCATGGCTGACATCGTGAGCCCGAACTTCCGTCCGCAGGTGGGCACCGTCCGTCCCGGCATCTTCAAATATCCCGAAGCCGATGTTTCCCGCAAAGGCGAAGTGATTCCGGTTTCCGTATCTCTCACCGCTGATGACCTGGGCACACTCCTGAAAGAAATCATCAAAGGTGAAAAGGATGATCATCCTGTAGACTCCGCGAAGATCATCGTGGCCGGCGGCCGCGGTATCCGCAGCGAAAAGGGCTGGGCACAGATCCATGAACTGGCAGACCTCCTGGGCGCTGCGGTAGGATGCAGCCGTCCGATTTCCGAACTGGGCTGGGAACCCCACAGCCACCAGATCGGCCAGACCGGCAAAGGTGTCGCTCCGAAGATTTATTTCGCTTTCGGCATTTCCGGTGCCATGCAGCACATGTGCGCTGTCAATGCGGACATCGTGGTGGCAGTCAATAAAGACCCGAAAGCACCGATTATGGAAATGGCGGACTATGCTGTAGAAGCGGATCTCAAAGATTTCCTGCCGCTTCTGATTGAGAAAGTGAAAGCGTTCCAGAAGAAATAAGAAAAGATTTTAGGGTCCAGGTTCAAGTTGTGGCGCGGCGCGCAAATTAAGAAGCGCCGCGAGTTTGGAATTAAATGCCAGCAGTTCGAAGCATTATGTTACACTAGCCTTACGAGAGTAGCCCCTTGGAGAAGGGGCGGAGGGTAGCGGGGGATGGAGTGACTCGCTAGAGGCACAGTCATCATTAGCGCTATCATACAAGACTATTCGTGCAACTTAGCATGCTTTCCGCTACTGCTCATTATGCGCCTTCGGCGCA
>CAVHZP010000052.1:0-10102 GCA_963640485.1 bacterium
AATCCTCAAATAGCTCACTATTCTCGGATTTCCTTTCCTCGTCTTGCATAAAAAATTCCAGTATAATTTCAGATAACGATTTAATCAGTGGTTCCCTAGCGCTAATCGCGTCCCGACTACTGACTACCGACCACCGACTACTAACTTACAAATCCAAATTCGTTACATCTTTCGCGTGTTCTTCGATGAATTTTCTTCTGGGTTCTACTTTATCGCCCATGAGGATGGTGAAGAGGCGGTCGGCTTCTACCGCGTCGGTGAGTTCGACGCGGAGCATGACGCGCTGTTCCGGGTTCATGGTGGTGTCCCACAGCTGTTCCGGATTCATTTCCCCAAGGCCTTTGTATCGCTGGATGGCGCAGCCGTCGCGGCCGATTTCATCGAGGAGCTTGTTCTGCTCATCGTCGTTGTAGGTGTAGTATTTCTGACGGCCTTTCTTCACCTGGTACAGCGGCGGCTGGGCGATGAATACGTGGCCTTCGGTGACCAAGGGCTTCATGTAGCGGTAGAAGAAAGTGAGCAGCAGGGTGCGGATGTGAGCGCCGTCCACATCGGCATCGGTCATGATGATGATCTTGTAGTAGCGCAGTTTCTTAATGTCGAAATCTTCGCCCACACCGGTACCGAAAGCGGTGATCATGGTGCGGATGGCGTCGGAATTGAGGACGCGGTCAAGGCGGGCTTTTTCTACGTTCAGGATCTTACCGCGAAGCGGAAGGATTGCCTGGTAGCGACGGTCACGGCCGGATTTCGCAGAGCCGCCGGCGGAGTCACCTTCGACGATATAGATTTCCGTCAACTTCGGGTCTTTTTCGGTGCAGTCCGACAGTTTCCCCGGCAGGCTGGATACTTCCAGCGCATTCTTGCGGCGGGTGAGCTCGCGGGCGCGACGGGCCGCTTCTCTGGCGCGGCTGGCGGTGATGCCCTTCTCGATGATGGCTCTCCCTTCGGAGGGATGTTCTTCGAGGTATGTGCGCAGGCCTTCGGAAACGATATTATCCACAATGCCCTTGACTTCCAGGTTGCCCAGCTTCGTCTTGGTCTGGCCTTCGAACTGGGGATTCGGAACTTTCACGGAAATAACGCAGGTGAGCCCTTCGCGGACGTCATCGCCGGTCAGGTTATCCTCGTTATTTTTCAGAATATTATTCTTGCGGGCGTAGTCATTGAGTACGCGGGTCAGAGCGGTGCGGAAACCGGCGAGGTGCATGCCGCCTTCGACGGTGTTGATGTCGTTGACGAAGGTGTACATGTTTTCGCTGTAGCCCTGCTGGTACTGCATAGCGATGTCCACGATGACTCTGTCCTTCTCGCCTTCAAAAGCGATGACAGAGGGATCCACCAGGTCTTTGCCTTCGTTCAGGAACTGCACGAACTCGGTGATGCCGCCGGCATAGTGGAATTTCTCTTCATGGACAGCGCCATCGCGCAGGTCGGTCAAGGTGATGGTGAGGCCTTTGTTCAGGAACGCCAGCTCGCGCATGCGGATTTTCAGTGTGTCGAAATCGAAATCGATGCCTTCTTTGAAGATTTCAATATCCGGCTTGAAGGTGACGGCGGTACCGGTCTCGGTGGTTTCGCCATAAGTCTTCATGTACTGGGTCACTTCGCCGCGAGCGAGGCGCATTTCATGGAAATGGCCTTCGCGCCGAACCACTACTTTCGTCCATTCGGAGAGGGCGTTCACTACGGAAATACCTACGCCGTGAAGGCCGCCGGAAATGGGGTAGCCATCACCGCCGAATTTACCGCCGGCGTGAAGCACGGTGAGTACGACTTCCATGGCAGGCTTCCCGGTCTCATGCATGCCGGTCGGGATGCCGCGGCCGTTATCCACTACGGTGCAGCTGCCGTCATCATTCAAAGTCACTTCGATATGGGTGCAGTAGCCAGCCAAGGCTTCGTCGATACTGTTGTCTACGACTTCGTAGACCAGGTGATGCAGCCCGCGGGCCGACGTGGAGCCGATGTACATGCCCGGACGCAAACGCACGGCTTCGAGGCCTTCCAGCACTCGTATATCCTTGGCACCATAATCGCTTTTCCCATTTTCTTCTGCATGGTGAGCCTGGATTTCATGAATATCTTCAGACATATATTTCTCCTACACATAAAAAATCAGCGGCCCAAAAGAACGAAACCGCTTTCTCTATTATATATACATATAATATTGTGCTCTTCTGTTTTCTTATTATAACACAGAGTAAGGGATAAGGGATAGGGGATAAGGCGCGCTTGACGGCTTAAGGAAATGTGCCATGCCCTCTTCTCGGAAGAGGGTGCCCGTAGGGCGGGTGATGCAAACCGCTACTGCATCTCCATCATCCGGCCTAACGGCCACCTTCTTCAAAGAAGAAGGCATACACGAGAATGCCGCTACAGTCAGACTCGCCCTTATCCCTTATCCCTTATCCCAAATTATGTTACAATAAGGAAAACATAAAAACCAATTTTACCAGCAAAGGATTCGACTATGAAAAAATTCATTTTCCTTCTTCTCCTCTTAGGCGCCGCGATATATTGGGGATTCTCTCTGGGAGACTCCATCACGAAGCCCGACGCCCACCCGCCAGTGACAGCGAAGGCGCAGGCGCAGAGTTCTTCAGGCGACGTGCTTTCAGAGGTGACGAACATGATCACCACTTTGATTTCCGGTCTCTCTTCCGGGGAAACCACCGAGGGCTCTGTGGACATCGTGCCGCCGAAAGGAAATAACAGCCCCGTCACTTCCGAAGGCGAACTTTCTACAATCCAGGATAAATTTTATGTGCTCTCCCATTTCAAAGAATCGGTAGAGTCCCGGATTGACCGGACCCATTTCATTCCCATCGACAAAGTGCCGCCGCTTCTCAAGAAGGCGGTCATCGCCACCGAGGATCGCCGCTTCTATGAACACGGCGCCATGGACTTCATCGGCGTGGGCCGCGCGCTCTTTACGAACTACGTCGCCGGCCGCACGGTGGAAGGGGGCAGCACCATTTCCCAGCAGGTGGTGAAAAATATTTTCCTTTCCCAGGAACGCACCATGGCACGGAAAGCGGAAGAGCTGGCGCTTGCCATCCAGCTGGAGAGAAATTACAGCAAAGATGAAATCTTAGAGCTCTACCTCAATACCATCTACTTCGGCCACGGCACCTACGGCATCAAAGCCGCCAGCGAGACCTATTTCCATAAGCAACTGCGCGACCTCACGCTCTCCGAGTGCGCCATGCTCGCCGGCCTCCCCCAGGCGCCGTCGGCTTATGACCCCATCTCCCATCCCCAGGAAGCTAAGAAACGCATGATCACCGTCCTGGCTCTCATGGCCGAGCAAGGCATCGTCACCGCCCAGGAAGCGGCAAAGGCGGCGGCGGAGACGCTGATGAAGTAGTATTCGGGGATAAGGGATAGGGGATAAGGGATAGGGGATAAGGGATAGGGGATAAGGGATAGGGGATAAGGGATAGGGGATAAGGGATAGGGGATAAGGGATAGGGGATAAGGGATAGGGGATAGGGGATAAGGACGCATTGAGCTACTTAGTCAAATGCGTCAAGCCCTCTTCTCTGAAGAGGGCGCCCGCAGGGCAGGTGATGTCTTGGGGAGTGAGGAAGCAGGTGCGCGCGTCTTATCCCTTATCCCCTATCCCTTATCCCCCAAACCACTACCGTTATAATTCTATATTTCTAAAAGGAGGTTCCCCATGAGTTACGAAATGATTCATTACGAAGTTTCGAAGTCCATTGCCACCATCACTTTGGACTATGCGCCTACGCTGAATGCGTTGGACATGCACATGTCTCTGGAAGTGGAAGCGGCGCTCCATGAAGCCGAGGCCGATGACGCCGTGAAGGTGGTGGTCATCGCCGGCGCCGGCAGAGCGTTCAGCGGCGGCGGCGATATCCGTTTCATGAAAGCCCACTGCGACGAGCCGAATTTCGCCAAAGAATCCATGGGACCTCTGGCGGGCAAGCTGTCGGAAATCGTGCTCTACATGAAAAAGATGTCGAAGATTGTAATCTGTGCCGTCTCCGGTGCCTGTGCCGGCGGCGCGGCGAACCTCGCCTTCGCCTGCGACTTCATCTATGCCGCAGACACTGCGAAATTTCTCCAGGCCTTCGTGGGCATCGGTCTCTGCCCTGACACCGGCGGCGTCTACATGCTCCCCCGCATGATCGGCACCCACCGCGCCTTCGACATGTTCGTCACCGGCCGCATCGTTTCCGCCAAAGAAGCCTACGACATCGGCCTCCTGAAAGAAATCACTACCAAAGAAGATCTGATGCCCACGGTCTACGCCTTCGCCGAGAAACTCACCCACGGCCCCACGCTGGCGTATAGAAATATGAAGAAGCTCATGTTTGAAAGCATGTACAAGGGCTTCGAAGACTACATGAAAGCCGAAGCCGTGTACCTGGGCGAATGCTCCTCCTCCGAAGATTTCAAAGAAGGGATCACCGCGTTTTTGGAGAAACGGCCGGCCGCATTCAAAGGACGGTAGTGCTGTTTCCGCCAGTGCATACATGTCGCTGCGGCTTCTAGCTGCTAGCTGCTGGCTGCTGGAACATCTCAGCGTTACACGTTATTACAGAGCAAACGAAAAAGAGCTGCGAAGATGCAGCTCTTTTTTATTTGCTCTGTAATAACGCTTCGTGTTCAGATTCCAGGAAAACACGCATAAAGCGCGCAATCAGCGTTCGACAAAGTGTGTGTCCCTTCCGACAAAAGCGGGACGCACTTTGCGTTCAGCGACATGTTTCTCTAGCCGACCAGCAGCTAGAAGCCAGCAGCTAGAAGCCGCAGCAACATGTTCGCACCAGCGCCAACAGCACTATAGTCCCCTAAGTATCGTGCCCCCACCAATCAACCGGTCTTCGTCATAGAAGACCACCGACTGGCCGCTGGTGATGGCGCGCTGGGGTTCGTCGAATTTCACGACAGCGCGGCCGTTGTCTCCGATGGTGACTGTGCAGTCGTGGACGCGAACGCCGTAGCGGATCTTTGCCTGGCAGCGGAATTCCTGGGCCGGCGGCACGTCATCAGTGAAATGGAGTTCATCAGCCAGAAGGCGGGTGCGGAAGAGGTCCTCGTTGGAGCCCACCACCACCTGTTTCTTTTCCGGCTTCAATGCCACCACGTAGAGCGGGGTCTTGGCTGCGATGCCGAGGCCCTTACGCTGGCCGATGGTGTAGAAGGGAATGCCGTGGTGGCGCCCCAGGACGCGACCCTTGGTGTCCACGATATCCCCTTCCTGGAACGCTTCAGGCGCATGGTTCTGCAAAAATTCCACGTAAGATTTCTCACTGGTCAGGAAACAAATATCCTGAGACTCTGCTTTATTGTAAGTGGGAAGTCCCTTCTCCTTGGAAATGGCGCGGGTGTCCTTCTTGAAGGTGCGGCCCAAGGGGAAAATGATATGCGCCAGCTGGTCCTGGGTGAGGTGGTACATCATGTAGGACTGATCCTTCCCCATGTCGAGGCCCTTGTGGACTTCATATTTCCCGCGCTCCGGATTGAAGAGAATCCGGGCGTAGTGGCCGGTGGCAAAGTAAGGCGCGTCGAAATGCTTTCTCACTTCGTCATAGAAGAGGCCAAACTTCACTTTGAAATCGCACATCATGCAAGGATTCGGCGTCATGCCTTTGGCATAGGCATCGATGAAATATTCCAGCACAAATTTCTGGTACGCTTCCCGCACGTCCACCACCTGGAAGGGAATGCCGATGAATTCCGCCATGGCTCTGGCGCCTTCGATTTCCTCGTCCTGCCCATCAAACTGGAGCATCGTCGCTCCGTAAACCTCATAGCCCGCTTCCAGAAGAAGCTTCGCCGTCAGGGTGCTATCCACCCCGCCGGACATGGCAACCACTACTTTTTTCTTTTCTGTCATGTTACGTCCTTTCCGCGAAGGGAAGGCATTAGGGATAAGGGATAGGGGATAAGGGATAAGGCCCACGTAACGCCATGACACACATAGAGATAGCTCCCATGTATGCATTAGCGTTGACCCGTCCTTATCCCTTGTCCCTTATCCCTTATCCCTGGCCCCCTCCGACCATCACCGGGAAAATCCCGAAAATCTCATCGGAGTGAAAGTCCGAAGGATACATTGTCCCATTATAGCAGAAAGGAATGGAGGGGAAAAGAGGCTATCGGTTTGGTAATCGGTAATCGGTAGTCGGTGGTCGGTTCGCGTTTGACTTCTACCTCATCGTAGCCGTGAACCGTTTACCGTGTAACCGTAGTCCGGGCAAGCTTCCTCTCACGGGAAATGGAACTGTGAAATGCTTCCGCATAGCAGTTCGCTACTGCATCTCTCGCCATGGTAAACGGTTATACGGTAAACGGATTGCGGTAGTGGGGGAGCAGCCGATCGCGCCCTGACTACCGACCACCGACTACCGACTACTAAAACCCCCAGCCCGCAATCCCACCAATCAACACTCCCGCTATCACCGCCCATCCGCCCCATGCGGCTATGTTCCTTTTCCCCTTTTCCTGCTTAGGGAGCTGCGGGATTTTCACCGGCGCGGATTTTCGTTTTTCAAAATCCGAAAGGAGCTGGTAGTAGACCATGCCCCGTTGCCCCTTCCCGTGAAGGCCCGCAAGAAGTGTGCCGTGGTCGGCGGGGGAGAGTTTCGAAAGGGGAACGGAAGCGGCGCGGCCGATTTCCATCAGGAGATCCTGCTTCCACATCTCGATGATCCAAGGCTCCTGGAGCGAAGGAAATCCGGCGCGCTGCCGGTCCTTCTCGATGCACGCTGCCACGTCCAAAGGAGAGAGCGCCGCGAAATCCTTCTCGATTTCCAAAAGCCTGGGAAGACTCATGTGGCCCATGGCCATTTCGTTCAGCTCGATGATGATGCGCGAGTGAACGCTCCGCTTCTCGAAACCGTTTCGGCTATGCACTTTCCCCGCAAGGATTTCCTTCGCCGCATGAAAGGCATCCGTCTTCTCCCAACCTATAAGCCAATAGAACTCCGCCTCCGCCCGGTTCTCACCCTGCAAAAGAAATCGCAGATCTTCCAGCTTCTCCGTCTCGCCCTTGCACGCCCGTTCCCGCGTCGTCAGCTCCGCCATGGCATCGGTGCTGTGCACCCCCTGGCGGTAAAATGGATTTTCAGAAAAAAACACATCGCACCTCGAATGGAAAAAATAATTTGATTTTATTATACGGGGCAGGGAGAGGGAGGCGCAAGGGCTTTAGGGAAAGAGGGCTTATATGAGGAAGCAGCCAAACGCGCCTTATCCCTTATCCCTTATCCCTTATCCCTTATCCCCTATCCCTCAAAAATTTTCAGTCTCTCATTTTCTCCCTTTTCCGGCTATTTCTGCCTTCATTCACCGCCGCATGGAGCGAACGGAAAATTAGAAAAAATTTTCCCTATTCCCTTTTTGGCCGAATTGGTGTATTATAGTATCCAGCACAAGATATTGTGCTTATATTTTTGCGATTTTTCAATATTTGGTATTTAGATTTTATCCGATAGAATCAGACATTTTTAATATTTTTCAGGGGAAGAGCGCGATAGATATGGAAATTAGAGAAGAAATCACGAATTCATGCGTGAAAATGAACGTCATCAAGAGAAACGGACAGGAAGTCCCCTTTGATATTTCTAAGATTGTGAATGCCATTCGCAAAGCCAATAAGGAAGTGGAAGCGATTCATCAGATGAGCGCGTTCCAGATCCAGGCGGTGGCAGATAATATTTCCCGGAGACTGTCGTCCTACTCCCACGCCTGCAATGTGGAAGACATCCAGGACATGGTGGAGACGGGGATTATGGAAATGCGCGGCTACGAAGTGGCACAGAAATATGTGCGCTATCGTTACAAGCGCGAGATTTCCAGAAAGAGCAACACCACCGATGACGGCATTCTTTCTCTCATCGATCTCAGCAACGAAGAAGTGAAGCAGGAAAATTCCAACAAGAATCCTGTCATCAATTCCACCCAGCGCGACTACATGGCCGGCGAAGTGTCCAAGGACCTCACCCGCCGTCTGCTTCTTCCGGAAGAAATCGTGAAGGCCCACGAGCAGGGAATTATCCATTTTCATGATTCCGACTATTTCGCTCAGCGGGAACACAACTGCGACCTCATCAATCTGGAAGACATGCTGCAGAATGGCACAGTCATCAGTCAGACCATGATCGAGAAACCCCACTCCTTCTTCACCGCCTGCAATGTGACCACCCAGATCGTGGCGCAGGTGGCGTCGAACCAGTACGGCGGTCAGTCCTTCACGCTGGCGCACCTGGCGCCGTTCGTGGACATCAGCCGCCAAAAAATCCACAGAGAAGTCCTGAAAGAAAGAGCAGAAACCGGCGAAGTCATGGACGAAGCCATCATTTCCAAAATCGTAGAGCGCCGCCTCCGCGAAGAGGTGAAATCGGGCATCCAGACCATCCAGTACCAGCTCATCACCCTCATGACCTGCAACGGCCAGGCGCCTTTCGTCACCATGTTCATGTACCTGGACGAAGTGGAAGACGGCCAGACGAGAAAAGATCTCGCCATGATCATTGAGGAAGTGCTCCGCCAGAGAATGCAGGGCGTAAAGAATGAAAAAGGCGTGTGGATCACCCCGGCGTTCCCGAAACTCATTTACGTGCTGGACGAAGACAATATCCACGAAGGCTCCCCCTACTACGAGCTCACCAAGCTGGCCGCTGAATGTACCGCCAAGCGCATGGTGCCGGATTATATTTCCGCGAAAATCATGAAGGAGCTCAAAAATGGCGATGTGTATCCCTGCATGGGCTGCCGCAGCTTCCTCACCCCGGACACCGAAGGCATTGGGGAAAACGGGAAACACAAATACTACGGCCGCTTCAACCAGGGCGTAGTCACCATCAACCTGGTGGACGCTGCCTGCTCCTCCCAGGGCAATATGGATAAATTCTGGAAAATCCTGGAAGAACGCTTAGAGCTCTGCCACAAGGCGCTCCGCTGCCGTCACGAACGACTCTTGGGCACCGTCTCCGACGTGGCTCCTATTCTGTGGCAATACGGTGCTTTGGCGCGCCTCAAAAAGGGCGAGACCATCGACAAGCTCCTTTTCAATAACTACAGCACCATTTCCCTGGGCTACGCCGGCCTCTACGAAATGTGCGTCCGCATGCTCGGCGTCTCTCACACCACCGAAGAGGGCCGGAAATTCTCTCTCGCTGTCATGCAGAAACTGAATGACAAATGCGCCGAATGGAGGGAAGCGGAACACATCTCCTACTCCGTCTACGGCACCCCCATGGAATCCACCACTTACAAGTTCGCCAAATGCCTGCAGAAACGCTTCGGCATCATCGAAGGCGTGACAGACAAGAACTACATCACCAACAGCTACCACGTCCACGTGGCAGAACCCATCGACGCCTTCCACAAACTGAAATTTGAATCGGATTTCCAGAAGCTCTCCCCCGGCGGCGCGATTTCCTACATCGAAGTGCCGAATATGCAGACCAATATCCCGGCGGTATTGACGGTCATGAAATATATTTACGAAAATATCATGTACGCCGAACTCAATACCAAGAGCGATTACTGCATGACCTGCGGCTACGATGGAGAAATCCAGATCGTCGAAGACGAGACCGGCAAGCTGGTGTGGGAATGTCCCCACTGCGGTAACCGGGACCAGCACAAAATGAGCGTGGCCCGCAGAACCTGCGGCTACATCGGCACCCAGTTCTGGAACCAGGGCCGCACCCAGGAAATCAAAGACCGGGTCCTGCACTTGTAATTCCATCCCCAAGGCGGCGCCAGCCGCCTTTTTCATTGCTGCCGCTGGCGCTAGTGGTGCTACCGCCAGTCGCACATATCGCTGCGGCTCCTAGCTGCTAGCTACTGGCTGCTAGCCGGCTAGGGAAACATCTCGCCGACGCGCGAAGTGCGTCCCGCAATTAACAATGCGATTAAGTTAAAGATCTATATTGCTAGCAATCAGAACACTATGTTACTCAAGCCCTACATGAGTAGCCCCTTGGAGAAGCAATGCTTTTAAAAGGGATTTAAATACCAGCAATCAGAATCATTATGTTGCGCTAGCCTTAAGAAGTAGACCCTTGGAGAAGGGTCGCGCCAAAGGCGCCGGATAGAAATACGCCGAAGGCGTATCCCG
>CAVHZP010000053.1:0-7337 GCA_963640485.1 bacterium
TACTAAACCGATAGCCCCTCATCCCTCATAATATATGCTACAATATAACTATACTATTGTAGCATAAGAACATTTATTTTGATATGAAACAGATATTCTAAGATAAGAGATCGCAGCCAGCCGCGAACCGACTACTGATTACTGACCACTAGATCGATGGCGCCAGCATCTCCAGCTCTCGCTGTAGTCAAACGCGAACCGACTACCGACCACCGACTACCGACTACAAAACCGACAGCGTTCTCCCGAAGGATCCCACCATGGACATCACCAAAATCACCTACTTCCTCACTGCCGCGAAGCTTTGCAATTTCACCAAAGCCTCCGCCGCCTGCCACATCGGGCAGACCACCATGAGCAAATACATCGCCTCCCTGGAAAAAGAATTGGGATTTCCTCTCTTCGAAAGAAATCACAAAGACACCCGCCTCACGGCGAAGGGGCAGATTTTCTATCGCCGCATGACGGCGATCCGCGAAGACTATGAAGCCCTCCTCGCCGAGCTCCACGCCGCACCGGCGCCGGGACTGCGGCTCGGCATTGCTCTGCAGGAATATCTCTCCATCCCGCTCCTCAAAGATTTCCAGACCGCCCACCCGGAGCACCCGCTGTACTTCAGTTTCCGGCCGGAGAAAGCACTTTGGCAGGACTGGGAGGAAAATAAACTGGACGCCATCATTTCCCCCGACGCCATCCCCATGGGGCAGTCCATGGCGCGCGAAGAGCTGCAGCCCATGGCGCAGTCTCTCGTGTGCTCCCGCGCCCTTCTCTCGACTCACGGCTCCATAGAGGACGTCATCGCCGCCGAGCCTCTCATCACGAAGACGGAGAATCCTCTCTACCACGAACAATGCAAACGCCGCTGCCTCTCCTCCTTCGGCGTCTCCTTCCCATCAGTCCTTGTGTGCCCTTCGCTGGTGGAGCAGCTCATGCTCACCGGCCTCTCCAAAGGCTTCGCCATCCTCGCCCTCACGCCGTCCTACTCCTACAGCGACCTGGAAATCCTCCCGCTGGGAGAAGAATTTCAGGAAACCGTCCAACTGCTTTACAAAGAGACCGCCACCGCCCCGGCCCTCACCGCCCTCCTCTCCTTCATCCATGAAAAAAAGTGCTCGACATGAGCACTTTTTTTCTTTTCTCTCTTTCATTGGAGGCATGATATTATAGGGAACATCTCATAAAATAATTTTGAGGTTTAGTAATTAGTAATCAGTGGTCAGTGATCAGGACGCGTTTGGCATCTCCGAGAGTCTTGCTGGCGTTAATCGCGTCCCGACTACTGATCACTGACTACTGATTACTAAATCGATAGCACAAATCATCAACTACTGTTCACTACAGCAAAGGATATCCATATGATACGAACCGACCTCACCCAGGGAAATTTATTTCAAAAAATGATCACCTTCGCCATTCCCTACCTCATCGCCTGCTTCCTGCAGACTTTCTATGGACTGGCGGACCTTTTTATCACCGGCCTTTTCAATAACGCCATCCCCGTCACCGCGGTGTCCATCGGGAGCCAGGTGATGCACATGCTCACGGTGATCATCGTGGCCCTCGTCATGGGGAGCACGATTTCCATCGGCCACGCCATCGGCGGGAAGCGGGAAACAGAGGCGGGGAAGGCGATCGGAAATTCCATCACCCTCTTCACTCTCTTCGCCGTGGTGTTCACCGGGATTCTCCTTTGCGCCATCGACCAAGTGCTCTCCCTTTTGAAGACGCCGCCGGAAGCCTATGACGCTGCGAAGGACTATCTCTTCATCTGCTTCGCCGGCCTCCCCTTCATCGTGGCGTACAATGTGCTGTCCGGCATTTTCCGCGGCCTCGGCGATACGAAGAGTCCCATGTACTTCGTCGCCATCGCCGGCGTCGTGAATATCGCCCTGGACTATCTCCTCATCGGCCCTTTCGCCATGGGCGCTGCCGGCGCCGCCTGGGGCACTGTGATTTCCCAGGCCATCTCCGTCGTCCTGGCGCTCCTCTATCTGTGCCGGAAAGACCTGGGCATCCCCTTCTCCAGGAAATATCTCACTCCCGACTGGTACATCATGGGCCGCCTTCTCTCCATCGGCTTCCCCATCGCCTGCCAGGACGGCGTGATCCAGATTTCCTTCCTCATCATCACCGCCATCGCCAATAGCCGGGGCGTGGAAGTCGCCGCCGCCGTAGGCATCGTGGAGAAAGTCATCGGCTTCCTCTTCCTGGTGCCGTCGTCCATGCTCTCCACCGTCTCCACCCTGACCGCACAAAACGCTGGCGCCGGCCTCCACGACCGCGGCAAGAAGGCACTGCGCTACGGCATGGCCATCTGCACCAGCTACAGCCTCCTCTGCATCGGTGTGATTCAATTCGCGGCCGAGTGGGTAGTCTCCTGCTTCGTCAGTGAAATCGAAGTCATCCGCCTGGGCGGCGAATACTTCCGCGCCTACGTGTGGGACGTGCTCTTCGCCGGATTCCAATTCTGCTACAGCGGCTACTTCAGTGCTTACGGGAAATCCATCTACGCTTTCATCCACAACTTCCTCTCCACCATCCTGGTCCGCGTCCCCGGTACCTACCTGGCCGTGGTCCTCTTCCCCACCACCCTCTACCCCATGGGCCTGGCCTCCCCCGCAGGTTCTCTCTTCTCCACTTTTATCTGTCTGGGGATTTACTGGTGGCGGTTCCGTGTGCTAAAAGGTTAGTGGCTCTATCGCTGGTGCATACATGTCGCTGAAGCTCCTGGCTGCTAGCTGCTAGCTGCTAGTCGCCAGGAGCTTCAGCGACATGTTCGCACCAACGATACCTGCACGCAAAAATCCCGCCCGGCTTGCGCCTGGCGGGATTTTCACTTGCCTATTTAGTTCGTCAAACTTCTAAGCGGCGCCGGGATTTTTCCTCCCCTTGCCACGAATTCGTCGGCTTTGAATTTGCTGATTTCCATCACCGGTGCGTAGCCCATGAGGCCGCCGAACTGCACCATGTCTCCCGGCTTCTTGCCCGGTACCGGAATGAGGCGGGTGGCGGTGGTCTTGTTATTGATCATGCCGATGGCCGCTTCGTCGGCGAGGATTGCCGAGAGGGTCGCTGCCGATGTGTCACCGGGAACGGCGATCATGTCGAGACCCACGGAGCACACGCAAGTCATGGCTTCCAGTTTCTCCAGGCACAGGCTTCCTCTCTGCACCGCTTCGATCATGCCCAGATCTTCGCTGACAGGGATGAACGCGCCGGAGAGACCGCCGACGCTGGAGGACGCCATGAGGCCGCCCTTCTTCACCGCGTCATTCAAGAGCGCCAGCGCTGCCGTGGTGCCGGGGCCGCCGCAACTTTCGAGGCCCATTTCCTCCAGCACCTGCGCCACGCTATCGCCTACCGCCGATGTGGGCGCCAGGGACAGGTCGATGATGCCGAAAGGCGCGTGAAGCCTCTCGGTAGCCGCTTCTGCCACCAGCTGACCCAGACGGGTAATCATGAAAGCCGTATTCTTGATGGTCTTCGCCACCACTTCAAACGGCGCGCCCTTCACATCTTCCAGCGCTCTCTTCACCACGCCGGGGCCGGAAACGCCCACGTGAATTGCTGTATCCCCCTGGGTGACGCCATGGAATGCGCCTGCCATGAATGGATTATCCTCCACGGCGTTGCAGAATTCCACCAGCTTCGTGCAGCCGTAAGCGTCCTGGTCCTTTGTCAGCTCCGCGGTTTCCTTCACCACTTCGCCCATGCGCTTCACGGCGTCCATATTGATGCCCGCCTTCGTGGAGCCCACAGCCACAGAGCTGCAAATGCTGCGGGTTGCTGCCAGCGCTTCGGGAATGGAGTCGATCAGTTTCTTATCGGACGAAGACATGCCGCGATCCACCAGCGCCGAGAAGCCGCCCAGGATATCCACGCCCACGGCGTCCGCTGCGCGCTGCAATGTTTCCGCGATGGGCACATAGGACGAAGTCGAGAGGCCGCCAGCCACCAGGGAAATCGGCGTCACAGAGATGCGGCGATTGATGATGGGCACGCCGTACTCTCTGGAAATATCATGACTCACTTCCGTCAGATGCTCCGCCTTCTTGCAAATGGTATCGTAAATTTTATCACAGAGAACCTTCTCATCATCGGACACGCAGCCCAGAAGAGAAATCCCCATGGTGATGGTGCGCACGTCCAGTTTATTCTGGTCAAACATGCGCTCGGTTTCTAAGATATCTTCAATATCAAGCATGGCGTCTCCTTTCAGATGCGGTGCATGGCATAGAAAATATCTGCCAGCTGCACTCTCACCTCAACGCCCAGCTCCTTGCCCACGACCGCCACGCGATCCTGGATATCTTTCAAAGAATGAGGCGCCTTCTCCATGTCGCACATGAGGATCATATCAAAGATCCCGTCCACGATGGTCTGGGAAATATCCAGAATATTAATATTCTCCTCCGCCAGGAGCTTTGCCACCCCTGCTACAATGCCGACCTGGTCCGCACCGATAACAGTAACAACAACTTTTTTCATATCCTTCACCCTTTCATGAAATCCTATCGATGCCGTAAGCGGCATTTGCATTTATTATAGCATAGAGCCGCTAGTGCAAACATGGTGATGCTTAACGCCGTCGGATTTGTAGTCGGTAGTCAGTGGTCGGTAGTCAGGGCGCGTTTGGCATTGACGGGAGCTTTTCCATTTCCCGTCATCGGGAACAGTAGTCAGTGGTCAGTAGTCAGGGCGCGATTACCGTTTTCAAAAAGATATTTCACAAAGACACCTCCAACTGATTCTTCCCCAGTGTTACAAAGCAAGTGTCATCGAAGTCGCAGAAATTTCTTTCCGTCTTATAATCCACCAGCGTGATGCAGTCGGCCTTCTTTAGCGCTGCCAGTTTCCCCGCATTCTCATCATACAAATCAAACCGGTCGAGTATCAAAAGCTTTGGCTTGTTGGCAATGACCTTATCCAAATCAACTCCCATAATGAAATCATGATACGTGATGGCCACTTTATCTTTCTCACCGATGGACTTCACCATTTTCAAAAGCAAAGTCTTTCCCGTAGCAGAATCGGGGTGAAAATTGTAAAGCCCCGGCGCGAGATCGATACACACCTTCCGATTCATGGCAATAAATCTGATCATAATACTTCCTCATTGAATTCATCGATGGTAAATAATTTCCCGGCATAGGAAATCGACGAACGGCGCGTGTGAGCATCCACAATGGTCACACCAAAATCATGAAGCAAAACCTTTCCGTCTTCACAATAATTGAAAATCGCATCCCGCGCATTGAGTCCGCACTCCTGCAAATCGATGATCTTCTCCGGCAACAAGACTGCGCAGATCGCCGCTTTGCATCCCGTACTCAATTCCGACAAATACAGAGCCACGCCGAAACGATCCTGGAAAGAGCCGTTGTCTATCATTTCTCCCCCATCGATAGCCCGAATCATCTGCTGAATGGAATCCGCCCTAGGAATCTCAAGCCCTGAAAAAGCTGCTTCTATATCCACGATATCCGCTTTTTTATTTTCCGCATCAAATACTTGCAGCATATCCGATTTCCTTTCACACCATCAAAAGTTTTTCAGTTCATCTCTTTCTTTGCATTATATCATTTTTGGAGTAGGCAAGGCACAAACTCGCGATAATTACCATTGTAGTTTTTGTAATCGGTGGTCAGGGCGCAATAAGCGTTGAGGAGAGCGGAAAAAAGAAAGGCTCTCGCCCCAAGCCAAACGCAAACCGACTGACTACCGATTAGTATCTTCCCTCCCCATTGCCAAATCGTGTATAATACTATTGGAATAAATTATATTTTGTTAGATGTTCATTTCTATTTTTCAAAAGGAAAACAAAAATGAAAACTCGTAAATATATTTCCTGGAATGTGAACGGCCTGCGTGCTTGCATGAAGAAGGGATTCATGGACGCCTTTCTTTCTTTGGATGCAGACTGTTTTTCTTTGCAAGAAACGAAATTGCAGCCTCACCAGATCGAGCTGGATCTGCCGGGATATCACCAGTATTGGAATAGCGCGGTGAAGAAGGGTTACAGCGGCACGGCGTTTTTTTGCAAGGAGGAGCCGCTGTCGGTGACTTATGGTCTTGGCATCGAGGAGCATGACCAGGAGGGGCGGATCATCACCGCGGACTTTGGGAGCCACTACCTCATCACTTGTTACACACCAAACAGCCAGCGGGGTCTGGCGCGGTTGGATTACCGTATGCGCTGGGAGACGGAAATGATTTCCTATATGAAACGCCTCGCGCAGGAGAAGCCGGTGATTCTTTGCGGCGATCTCAATGTGGCGCATCAGGAAATCGACATCGCCAATCCTGCCACCAATCACAAGAGCGCCGGCTTCACTGACGAGGAACGGAGCCGCATGACGGAGCTCTTGGACGCGGGCTTCATCGATTCCTTCCGCCATCTCCATCCCGACACGAAGGCGGCGTACTCCTGGTGGAGCTACATGGCGAAGGCTCGGGAACGGAATGTGGGCTGGAGAATCGATTATTTCATCACGTCGGAAAATCTAGCCCCCGCCATCACCGGCGCGGCGATTCACCCGGATATCATGGGGAGTGACCATTGCCCGGTGGAATTGGATTTTGAAATTTGATATTACGCTAGTGCATACATGTCGATGAAGCTCCTAGCTGCTAGCTGCTGGCTACTAGCCGGCTATTGCACAGCCTTACCAACAAGCGCTATGCTCATAGCTCGCGCAATTCACGGTCAGCAAACTATTTCTTATTTCCATTACATGCGGGACGCTCTTTGCGTATCGGTGAGATATTCCTCTAGCCGGCTAGCAGCTAGAAGCCAGCAGCTAGGGGTTTCATCGACATGTTCGCACTGGCGGTGCCAGCACCATCCAATTACCAAATTCGAGGCATCCCATGAAAACTCATTTGCACAGCACCAGGCTGTTTGGAAAGACGAGAAACGGCCTGTATTCTCAAATGCTCACGGAGATTTTGATTTTTGTGAGCATCCCCACCTTCGTGGCGCTCATGCTATTTATGATCTTTTTGGCGTACACCACCGAGGATGTTTCCTTCAGCCTCAAGTCGGCGCACTTTGCCTTCGGCGTGGTTCTGATTTCCGTGATCGCCCTGTGCGCCAGGATCAATTATCTCTTCCATGTGAACGCCAGGAAGCGGGTCATCATCCCGCTGCAGCAGCTGTCCACGGCGGCCCACGCCATCACGAAGAACGGAAACTTCAATATCACCGTAGACTATCACAGCGATGATGAGCTGGGGCAGGTGTGCGATACATTCCGCACCATGCAGTCTTACTTGAAGAAAAGTATCGCTGAGCGGGCCCATGCCAATGCGAGCCGCAAGATTTTATTTTCCGGCAT
>CAVHZP010000053.1:7635-10019 GCA_963640485.1 bacterium
GTCATGGCTATGCTTGACGAAAAAGAATTTCAACGAATTATTTTCAATTTGCTCACAAATACGATAAAATATAGAGATAAAGATTCTTCGGAAGTGCTAATCACTTTGAAGGCAAAGGATCGCTATGCGGAATTCACCTATGGCGATGACGGCCCCGGCGTGCCGCAGGAAAAGTTGCCACACATTTTTGAAGCCTTCTATCGCACCGACGAAGCCAGAAGTAAGACCAGCAACGGCAGTGGCCTGGGCCTTGCCATCGTAGCGGAAATCATGACCGCTCACAAAGGCCGCTACCACGCAGTGAATGACCATGGTTTGAAATTAATTTTTGATATCCCACTTGCAGAAGGGAGTAAGACAGAATGACAAAAGTACTTGTTGTAGAAGATGAACCAAAGATTGCCGATATGGAAAGAGATTTCCTGGAAGGCTCCGGGTATGAACCCTTTGTAGCCGGCGACGGCGAGGCAGCCCTGAAGATCATGGACGAAGAGGAAATCGATGCCATCATTTTGGACGTGATGCTGCCGGGAGAAGATGGTTTCTCCCTGTGCCGCAAGCTCCGCGAACGCACCGATGCGCCCATCATTTTCGCTACGGCCCGCACGGAAGATGCAGACATCGTAAGAGGTCTCGGCATCGGCGCTGATGACTACATCGTGAAGCCGTTCCGTGGCACCGTGCTCATGGCGCACCTCCGCGCCCAGCTGGCCACCCACAAGCGCCTGCTCAGTAAAGAAATCCCACACAAGGACGCTGAAATGGGCATGATCATCGGCGATCTCAATATCCGCCCCAAAGCCCGCCAGGTCTTCCTCAAGGGCAAAGAAGTGCCGCTGACCGGGAAGGAATTCGATCTCCTTTATTTCCTGGCGCAGCATCCCAATGAAGTCTTCTCGAAGGAACAGCTCTTCGAAAGAATCTGGAGCTTCGACCCCATCGGCGAACCCGCCACCGTCACCGTCCACATCAACCGCCTCCGCGATAAACTGAAAAGCGCCCTGGGCCACCCCTATGACAAGATCGAAACCGTCTGGGGATCCGGGTACCGGTTCCATTTGGACTGAGCGAAGAAATAGCCGATCAGACGATCAGACGATCAGACGATCAGGCGATCAGGCGATCAGGCGATCAGACATCAGACATCAGACATCAGACATCAGACGCGCGTTAGCCTGCTGCCCCACTACCGTGAACCGTTTACCGTGTTACCGTTATCCGTGCGTGCTTACAGTAACATTTCCATTTCCCGCTATCGTAAGCAGCTCGGATTACGGTCACACGGTAAACGGTTCACGGTTACGATGAGGAAGCAGCCAAACGTGCCCCGACTACCGACTACCGACTACCGACTACCGACTACCGACTACGAAACCAACAGCGCCAAGCACACCACATGACTATTTAAAAAAATGTAACGATTTCTATAACCAATCCATACTACATAAGCGTATAATCCAATGAGAAGGTCTAGGGAACCGCTGATTTCTCGCCTTCTCATTTTTCACATTACAAAAAATTCCAGGAGGTGTTCTCTTGCGTATACTTATTACCGGCGGCGCCGGATTTATTGGTTCTCATCTCGCCGATGCGCTCTTGGCACAGGGCCATGAGGTGACTATCATTGATAACCTTTCCACAGGGACGAAGCAGTTCCTGCCGCCCGCCGCTGAATTTATTGAAGCGGACATCCGCGACCCGAAGCTGGCGGACGTTTTCGCCTCCCACCACTTCGACGTCGTTTACCACGAAGCGGCGCAGACCATGGTGCCCGTTTCCATCAAGGATCCCCACTACGATGCCGATGAAAATATCATGGGGCTTCTCTCTATTCTGGAAAACGCGCGAAAGACCGGCGTGAAGAAAGTCATCTTCTCCTCGTCTGCTGCCATTTACGGCGACAACACGAAGCTGCCGCTCCTGGAAACGGAAAAGCCGGCACCGGAATCGTTCTACGGTCTCACCAAGTGGATGACCGAAGAATACCTGGCGCTGTACCACAAGCTCTACGGCCTCCACTACACCGTGCTCCGCTACAGCAATGTCTACGGCCCGCGGCAAGGCGCCAATGGCGAAGGCGGCGTGATTTACATTTTCTCCAAAGCGTTGGCAGAAAAGAAACCGATCACCATCTTCGGCGACGGCACACAGACCCGCGATTTCATTTCCGTCCACGACATCGTCGCTGCCAATGTGGCCGCTCTGACCGCCGGAAATGAAGAAATCATGAATGTCAGCACCGCGTCGGAAATTTCCCTCACGGACCTGGCAAAGAAAATGGTCGCCCTCGCCGGCCTCGATGAATCTTACATTCACTACGGCCCCGAAAGAACCGGCGACATCTATCGCTCTTCTCTCTCCAATGAAAAAATCCGGTCCATCCT
>CAVHZP010000054.1:0-2678 GCA_963640485.1 bacterium
GAACATCACGACCACTCTTCGGACCCGGAAATGGCCAAGTACAAAGACAATGCCATCGACGTCATGGAAAGTGAAGAGGAAATCAAAATCGATGAACGCCGCGCTTTCGGTCATTTCCATGACAAAGGGGTGCATCACCAGGACGGTCACAAAGAAGACTGCCACTGCCATGACTGCATCGAGGAAGAAGACTGCGACTATTGCGGCAAGGACCTGGCTTCCTGCCACTGCGATTTCCTTGGCAAGGAATACAAGCGAGGCCTCTACCACGTAGAACATCTGGACTGCATGGAATGTGCAGCAAAGATGGAAGGCAAGATTCGCGAAATGCCGGCAGTATTCTTCGCCTCTATTTCCTTCACCAAGAAAGAACTGCGCCTGATTTCCAAGGAAAATCCGGACACCATGATTCCGGAAGTCCTGAAAGTGTGCCGCAGCGTCGATGAAAATGTAGGCATCGTCCCCCCGTCTGATAAGACCGGCTTCAAGACCGAAGTCTATGAAATCCCCACCCTCGACTGCGCCGCTTGTGCAGTGAAGCTGGAAAAAGTAGTGAACCGCCAGCCCGGCGTACTCTCCGCTTCTATTTCCTTTGCCACAAAAACCATGAAGCTCACCGCCGAGAACCCCGATGCCCTCATCCCGGAACTCATCAAAAAGTGCAGTGAAGTGGAAAGCGGTACGGAAATCGTGAAGAAGCAGCGCCCCTCCAAAGCGCAGCAGAAATCCAAAGCCAAGAAGGAAGAATCTTTCTTCGATAAACTGAAAAGCGAAAAGAGCCAGCTCTTCATCGGCGGCATCCTCTTCGTTATCGGTATGCTGATGCATTACAATCCGGCGAATATGTTTGCCGGCCTCGCAGATGTAGGCGATATTTTCTTCTTTATTTCCTACTTTATCTTAGGCGGCCCCATCGTTTACACCGCTCTCAAGAACATCACCCACGGCGAATTCTTCGATGAAACGTTCCTCATGACCGTCGCTACCGTCGGCGCATTCGCCATCCACGAATATCCGGAAGCCGTAGGCGTCATGCTCTTCTACCGCATCGGTGAATATTTCCAAGATCTTGCAGCCGACAGAAGCCGCGACCAGATCATGGACGCTGTAGACCTTCGTCCGGAAGTGGTGCAGCGCGTCCTTGCTGACGGCACCACCGAGACCATCCCGGCGGAAGACGCAGAAGTAGGCGACATCCTCCTCATCCGCCCCGGCGACCGTATCCCGCTTGACGGCATTATTTCCGAAGGGGAAACCCAGATCGATACCTCCGCTGTCACCGGCGAACCGAAACCGGTGCTCGCTGCTATCGGCGACTCCGTAGACTCCGGCTGTGTGAATATGACCGGTACCATCAAGATTCAGGTGGAAAAAGTCCTTGCTGAATCCATGGTTACCCGCATCCTTGACTCCGTAGAAAATGCGGTAGCCAGCAAGCCGAAGATTGACCGCTTCATCACCCGCTTCTCCCGCGTATACACTCCAATCGTTGTATTCGTGGCCATTGCCGTAGCTATCCTTCCCCCACTTCTCTTCGAAGCAGACTGGGAAAAATGCATCTACACCGCCCTCACCTTCCTCGTCATCAGCTGCCCCTGCGCACTGGTCATTTCCGTGCCCCTCTCCTTCTTCGCCGGCATCGGCGCCGCTTCCAAAGAAGGCATCCTTTTCAAAGGCGGCACTGTCATGGAAGCCCTCTCCAATACCAAAGCCGCTGTACTTGATAAGACCGGTACACTGACCGAAGGGAAATTCAAAGTCCGCACCATCGTGAAGACCGCTGACGCATCGGAAGACGAAATCCTCGCTCTCGCCGCTGCCGGAGAAATCTACTCCACCCACCCCATCGCCCAGTCCATCGTTTCTGAAGCCAATGAAAAAGGCCTCTCCCTGCCGAAGCTCGACGCCATGCAGGAAATCGCAGGCCATGGCGTGAAAGCCCTTTGGAATGGCAAAGACGTATTCATCGGAAATGAAAAGCTCCTCCACAAAGCCGGCATCACCCTGCCGAAACTGCCGGAAACCAAAGAAGTAGGCACTGAAGTCTATGTGGCTACGGGAAAAACCCTCCTGGGCCGCATCACCATCTCCGATGCCATCAAATCCGACACCATCCAGGGCATCAAAGACCTGAAAGATCTGGGCATCACCCCTGTCATGCTCACCGGTGATAACGAAACCAGCGCCAAAGCCATCGGCTCCATGGTAGGCATCGAAAATATCCATGCCGGCCTCCTTCCGGAAGATAAACTCTCGGAAATGCAGAAAGTCAGAAAAGACATCGGCTCCGTCCTTTTCGTTGGCGACGGCATCAACGATGCTCCTGTCCTCGCCGGCGCTGATGTAGGCGCTGCTATGGGCAGCGGCGCAGATGCAGCCATCGAAGCCGCTGATGTGGTATTCCTGAACTCTAACGTAGACGCCATTTCCAAAGCTGTCAAAGTGGCTAAGAAAGTCATCAAGACCGCCTGGGAAAATGTGGCCTTTGCTCTCATCGTCAAGATCGCTGTCATGATCATGGGCCTCCTGGGCTATGCAAACATGTGGGTCGCCGTCTTCGCAGACACCGGCGTCACCATCCTCTGCATTGCCTATGCAGTCCGCCTCTTGAAAGTGAAATTCTAATTTTATAAGCACGCCAAAAAGCCCCGTTCGGTGTATCGCCGAACGGGGCTTTT
>CAVHZP010000054.1:3475-9966 GCA_963640485.1 bacterium
AATAGGCTGCGGGGATATTGGATACAGTCATAGTACATACCTTCTTTTCTTTATTTAGTAGTCGGTGATCGGTGGTCGGTGGTCGGAGCGCTTTTGGCTGCTTCCCACTACCGTTCTCCGTTTACCGTATAACTGTTCGCCATCGCTTTTAACGATAGCAAAAAATAGTGCAGAAAACTGCGCTCAGAAAAGCAGTTTACCGCTCTATTTCCCGCTACGCAAGCATGCTCGGATAAACGGTTACATGGTAAACGGTAACACGGATGTGGGGAAGCTGTCAAACGCGCCCCGACTACTGACTACCGACTACCGACTACCGACTACTGACCACTGACCACAAAACCGATAGCATCCTTCTCACTTCCGAAGCTTCGCTCCCCACAACTTCTCATATATATACGCCGCGCCACGGAAGCCGCATTGGGGGAGGTCAGAGAAGTGGGGCTCGTCGGGAGATGGAAGCGCCACGTGGAAGGAAGTGTAAGATTTCCCCAGTCGGGTGAGGTGCTGGGTCTCGTGGCTGGACGATAGGACGAGGCCGCCCTTCCAGTTTTCGTAATCTTTTCGGATTTCCTGATCATCCTCTCCTACGATGCGAATCGCGTCGGCGGCGGGGACAGTGAGGTCGGTCTTTGCCTGGAAATGGATAGTGAGCCGCGCGGTGTCCGCCCACTCGCTGCGAATGGCTTCGGCGAGGCCTGCCGCGTCAGAGGGCGGCGCAGAGATGAGGATTTCATCGAACCACAAAGGCCCCCATAAAGATTCCAGATTGTTTCCTTTGCGGAGCAGATACTCTTTCACTGACGCCGCGTAGCTGGTAATATCCGGTGGCACTTCGATTTCCAGAGCGCTGCAAACTTTGGAAATCCACGCCAGCGTGCCGTCGATACCATAGGGGAGGCCCACGGAAATATAGGGCACGCCGAAATCTTTCTCCATTTGCTTCGCCAGAGGGAGTCCCAGCTCGTCCCGCACCACCACATTCAGCGCAGCCGCCGGAGCCTCCATAATTTCCCACCAGCTGCTGCCCACACCGGGCGCGGAAATCACGCCAATCCCTGCCGATTGCAAAAGTTCTCTGATTTCCGTGGCATCTTCTCTGCCCTTCATATGGACCGTGGAGAGCCCCAGCAGATTCACCGTCAGTTTCTTTTTTTCTTTCGGCTCCATTTCCTGCTCGACCCGAAGAGACGCCGCGCTGAATCCCGCTTCGAAGCTTCCTTTGAGGCCGCCGCTATCCATGGCGTACACCGGCCAGGGGAGATTCATTTCGTCAGCGATGCCCTGGGTATCGTCGCCCACGAGGCTGACGCTGCAATTGCTCTCAATGAAAACCCGCTCCGGCTTGGCGTAGTTTTTAATGTATTGGAAGCCTGCTTTCAAATCTTTTTCGGTGCCGTAAACCAGGGAATTGGGCCCCGGCTGGGTGCAGAAGAATCGCTCCCCGGCCATGGGATTTTCGTTGTCCACATATTTCATGGCGTAGAAATAGCACCACAGCGGCCCATTGATCAGCGTGAAGCTATCAGGGATAGAGTCAAAAAACGCTGCTGAACCGGTCAAAGCGCAGGTGCTGCCGTGGTGGCACGCCGCTTCCCACTCACACTGTGACATAGGCCACGCCTCCTTTATTTCCATAACGACAAAGTAGCCGGTACACCGCGCGGAGCTGGGCGATTTCCCCTTCGGTCCCCGTCAAAGGCACCATGGGGATGAAAAGCTGCTTCGTCTTCGTATTGAAAACTTCATTGGTGGTGAGAAATACGTCGGCTTCGTCGATATATTTCTGCCCTTCCTCCACTTCAAAGACCGGCACATCGCCGAAGGCTGCCACTCGCTCCCGCAGCACATTCTTCTCGTCTTCTGTGAGATTTCCGAAAAGCACCACGCCGGAGATGTCCATGGCGAGTCGGGAAATCGACGACAACGTCTCGCAGGGATTGTACCAACGGGGGCCGCGGCCGACGCCGATGACCGCTTTCTTTCCTTTCGTCACCGGGAGGAAATCTGCCACTGCCGCTTCGATGCGCGCCACTTCTTCGGAAATAATGGTTTCCCCTTTTTCCTTCTCCCCCAACTTTTCAGCGAGGGCGCGGATCCATGCTTCCGTATTCTCCCAGCCTACCGGATACACGGCACCCAGAGTGGGCACATCGAAATCTTTCTCCAATTTCTCTGCCACCGCCGTCATGCCGCCGGGCTGTCCCGCGGTGCCGAGAAGCACCGACAGGGACGCGGAAGGAATCGATTTCCACTCAGCAAAAGGCACGAAGCCGGGGAATTGGTAGGTCACCATGAGACCAAAGCGGGCAAGGAGCCGCTTCACTTCCCGCACATACTGGCCCTGGGGTCCCATCTGGTCGCCTAAAAGCACCACGGTGTCCGGCTTTTTCTCCTGCTTCTCAAAGAACCTGGAAATCAACACATCCACAGTGCGGTAATATCCTTCGGAATATTCGCCGCCTAAGAAGCCCGCAAAAGGCATAGCGATGACCGGGATGCCATACTCTTCCTCCGCCAGCTGCGCTTCCTCTTCCACATCGTCACCGATGACCCCCGCCACGCAGGAAGTGACGATGAAAAGGCAGGCGGGGCGGTAGGTTTCCATGACATAGGAAATGCAAGCGTGGAGCCGCCCGATGCCGCCGAAAATCCCGTCCTTTTCCCGAAGATTTGAAGAAACCAGCGGAATTCCCGCCATGGATTCCTCGCCGCCGTCAGCCACCACGCGAAAGCCCGAGCCCATGTCCATGGTTTGCGCCACGTGGGCGCAACCCAAAGGACTGTGGAAAATTACCACGCAGCCTTCGGAAAAGGCCAGCGCCCGATAGACCCCCACCATGGGACAGCTCGAAGACTTCGCCTTATTCAGAAGCCATTTCGTTTTCAGTGCCATAGGTACCTGCCAGTTTCTCCAACTCCTCGAAAGTCATGGGAGTCGGGATCGATAATTCCGTATTGTTCCAAATCGTTTCCGCCAGGTCCTTGTACACCTTGGCCTGGGCAGAGTCCGGCGCGTACTGGAGCACCGTCTGCTTGTGGTTCTCCGCGATATTCACGATCTTGTCCCGCGGTATAAACGCCACCAGCCGGGTGTGGAGCTTCTTGCAGAATTCCGTCAAAAGCTCCTTCTCCCCTGGCACATTGCGACTATTTCCAATAATTCCCGCCAGACGCACCTCGCCCCGCACCGCGAAACGGCGGATGCCCTTGGCGATGTTGTTCGCCGCATAGAGAGACATGAGTTCGCCGGAAGAAACAATGTAGATTTCCTTCGCGTACCCCTCGCGAATCGGCATGGCAAAGCCGCCACACACCACGTCGCCCAGCACATCGTACAGCGTCAGGTCCACTTCCGGCACCGCTTTGAGTTTATCCAAGAGTTCGAGAGCCACAATGATGCCGCGACCCGCGCAGCCCACCCCCGGCTCCGGGCCGCCGGCTTCGACGCAAGTAATCCCGCCGAAGCCGGTGTGCACGATATCCTCGGCGCAAATGTCCTCCATCTCGCTCCGCCGCACCTTGTCCAGCACCGTTTCCTTGCAAATGTGGCCCAGCAAGAGCCGGGTGGAATCATTCTTCGGGTCGCAACCGATCTGACACACCCGCTTCCCCATCAAAGAAAGCGCCGCCGACACATTCGAGGAAGTGGTGGACTTCCCGATGCCCCCTTTTCCATAAAAAGCAATCTTTTTCATAGTATCCGTCCTTTTATAGGAAATAGAAATGAATTCGCTGTGGATATTATAGCATTATTAGAGAGGAGGAGATAGAGACTTCGTAGTTGGTGGTCGGTGGTCGGTAGTCGGTAGTCAGGGACGCGTTTACCTGCTTTCCCACGACCGTTCTCCGTTTAGAAACCACTGATTTTTTGCGCAATAAAAATAAGCCTTGAAATAGCACATTGCTAAATCAAGGCTTATTTTTATTTCCTGATACAAGCGTATAGTAGCCCCGCGGAAATTCCGATCCACAGGTTCGTGCGCCGTCTGATGGAAGCTTTCCCTCTTGACGGTGGCCAATGCCTTTGGTAAGACGCCTATAGTAATAGCGGAATTGTTCTGGCTGTCCGGCACTGCGTCACCATGCGTAAGTCTCTCAGCAGAACGTTCCGCTATTATTTTATTTATAGACTCTTCCTTGCCGGCCATGGCCGTCTTGAACCATATAGTCCCATTGGCGTTTGCTACTTCAAGCACTACATAGTAAGAGCCCAAATCTCCATCCACACGGCATAGCACGGATTTTCCGTGATACCTTCCGTCCAGCGCACCGCCTCTATTAGATAAAGCAGCATTATTCAGAATGTTTAGATGTTCTTCGATATCATCCATCTGCTCGGCGGTAAGCATATGCCCTCTGTGTTTGGTGGTTGAGTGCACCACCTGCTGCCCTGAATAGATTATCCCGTATTTCCCTGTGTATATTATCTTGTTGGGCGATTCGCCTGTCTCTCGCTCTTTTTCAATTCTCGCTATGAATTGGGATAGACTTGCTATTCCCCTGCGGCTCACGTCGAAAACGGACATTCCATAGGCGCATAGCTTACTCCCGCCATATTCCCTGCCTCAACGGCTGCCACTTTGTTATGCATGGCGACAAGGTCTTCTTCGTGCACTGCCTGGTAGTACGCCGGGTTCTCTCTCCTAAGCTTGACAAGGTCCTCTTCGTTTGCTACATTATGAGTAGAGAAAAGGTTATCGACTTTTTCTTCGGGCATGGGCCAAGTAGGGCTTCTCTGAAGAATTTCGTCGATGGCCTTTTTTTCTATTGGCGTAAAGAAGATTTCCCACACTCAGCTGGCTATCAAACCACTCGTATTTGGGTGCCTTGGTTTCTCTGTCGTTTTTCCCATATACACTTATCATTCTGTTGATTTCGTAACTTTGGTTCTTCGTGCTCTTGAGCTCAAGGGGAACAACAATCGTCGCGCCATTGCTATCCTTAAGGTCTACCACAATTACTCGCCGTTCTTCTCCACTCTTCCCTGGGTAAGATTTGAAAATCATAACGGGGTCTGCCAACGCTCGCGGCAGCTGCTTCATAATCCCCGGGGTTATGTCTTCTGCGTGCTTTCCGCCTACCGATTACGAAATCGATAACATTTTTATCCGCTAATCTCCCCAAAACATTTCCTAAATAAAAATTTGAAAATCATTTGACTTTGACCTAAGACTGTACTAAACTAATCTCAGTTAAAGTACAGCAGCGAAGCGGAACGAGTGCATGGGAAATACTCGTCCCCTCGTATTTTTATGCTGTACATGCTCCCTCAGGGAGCGATTTCAAAAGGAGTGATTTTTCATGAAAAAAAGTCTGAAAGCTGTATTAACCGCATCTATGGCTGCCCTTTGTGCTCTTGGCGTCGGCATGTCTGCAAACGCTTATGAACTGAGCTCTGAAGTAAAAGATGTGACCCCGGCCCTCCGTGAAGCATCCACCATCGGTGTATGGTCTGCAGAAAACCCGGCTATGAAAGATGCACCAGATAAAGATGCTATCCTCGTCATGACCTTCGGCACCACCTATACTGACACCCGCGCTAAGACCATCGACGCAGTAGAAGCAGCCATCCAGAAAGCTCATCCGGACGTACCGGTATTTGAAGCATACACCTCTCACATCATCATCGACCGCGTGAAAGCCAATGAAGGCATCCAGAAGCTGACCCCGGAAGAAGCTTTTGCTAAACTGAAAGCAGAAGGCTACACCCGCGTAGCTGTTGTTTCCCTCGACGTCATCCCGGGCATGGAATACAGCTACAACTCCATCGCTACCAAGATGGAAAAAGATAACTTCAAGAAAATCTCCCTGGCTACCCCACTGATGTACTACCAGGGAACCGAAGGCGAACCGGACCAGGTCGTAGAATTCCTGCAGGCTCTCTCCTCCCAGTTCCCGGAAATGGGCGCTCATGACGCTACCCTGATCATGGCACACGGCACCCCGCATCCGGGCAACGCTTACTACAGCGTCATCCAGGACCGCCTCCATGAACTGGGCATGCACAATGTATTCGTATACTCCGTAGAAGGTCGTCCGAACCTGGAAGATGTCATTCCAAAACTGAAAAAAGGTGGCTATGACCATGTCACCCTGATGCCGATCATGATGGTAGCCGGCGACCATGCAAATAACGACATGGCCGGCGACGAAGAAGACTCCCATAAGAGCATTCTTCAGGCAGAAGGATTCAAAGTAGACACCTACATCCACGGCCTCGGCGAAAACGAACAGATTAGAAATATCTATGTAGAACGCGCTACCGAAGCTCTCGATGCTATCCAGAAATAATCTGAAACATCTGCTATACTAAGTAAGAGATGATTCTCTTCGAAATAAAGCCCCCTGCGTCATCTCTCGGCGCAGGGGGCTTTGCTTATGATAGCGCTGGTGCGTACATGTCGATGAAGCTCCTAGCTGCTAGGGAACCACTAATTAAATCGTTATCTGAAATTATACTGGAATTTTTATGCAAGACGAGGAAAGGA
>CAVHZP010000055.1:0-7526 GCA_963640485.1 bacterium
CCAGGGAGCGCGCAAAAAATTTAAAATCGTGGTCTTGACAGGCGGCCCATTATACACTGATTACTGATCACTAACTGCATGCAATAAAAAGGAGTCACGAGAAAAACGCTCGTGACTCCTTTTTATTTGCTCTTATTTCGCTATCAAATCCGCCGTCTTCGCCCGCAGGAGTGTAAGGAGGTCCTGCGGGGCCAGGACTACCTGCTGGCCTCTCTGACCGGCGCTGACACTGATTTTTTCTTGATTGAGGCAGCTTTCATCTAAGTAAGTCGGGAAAGCTTTCTTCATGCCGATGGGCGAGCAACCGCCGCGGATGTAACCGGTGAGGCCTAAGAGATCCTTCACGTGGATCATCTCTACGCTTTTATTTCCACTGGCTCTTGCCGCTGCTTTGAGATCGATTTCCTCTGCCACCGGGAGGCAGAAAACCACAGGGCCTGTCTTGTCGCCTTTGGTTACAATGGTCTTGAACACCATGGCGGGGTCGTAGCCCAGCGCCGCCGCGGCGTGCACACCTGACAGGTCGGACTCGTCGTAGTCATAGGACTTGGTCTCATAGGAAATTTTGCTCTTGTCCAGGATACGCATCACATTGGTTTTCTTTTCTTTCTTTGCCATAGAAATCGCTTCCTTGCATAAACAAAAAAGCCGGAGCATCACGCTCCGGCCAACATTTCATATGGTGCCGAGGACCGGAATCGAACCGGTACGAATCTCACGATCCGAGGGATTTTAAGTCCCTTGCGTCTGCCAGTTCCGCCACCCCGGCAGGTATATATAAATGTAAATAAATTGCATATGGAGGCGGCACCCAGAATCGAACTGGGGATAAAGGTTTTGCAGACCTCTGCCTTACCGCTTGGCTATGCCGCCATATGGAGCGGAAAACGGGACTCGAACCCGCGACCCCAACCTTGGCAAGGTTGTGCTCTACCACTGAGCTACTTCCGCGCTGGCGACCCGGATCAGATTTGAACTGACGATCTCCGCCGTGACAGGGCGGCATGTTAGACCACTACACCACCGGGCCGCACGTAAGTTACGCATATAAGTATATCCATTTATGGGGGATTTGTCAAGGGAAATTGTAAATTTTGTTGTTCGCTACTGCGTAGAGGGAGCTGACAGCGCTATCGGTTTAGTAATCAGTAGTCGGTGATCGGTAGTCGGGACGCGTCTGATGCTGAGCATACAAAGAGATAACCGCGCTATTGGTTTTGTAGTCGGTAGTCGGTGGTCGGTAGTCGGGACGCATCTGACGCTGATGCATACAGATAGATGATGCCGCTATCGATTTTTGTGGTCAGTAATCAGTAGTCAGTGGTCAGTGGTCAGGACGCATCTGACGCTGATGCATACAGATAGATGATGCCGCTATCGATTTTTATGGTTACTAGGCGGCAATCATCTGAAGTATTCATCATAAATAATGTACAGCATACTGAAATAGAAAATACCCCAGGTGATCAGAAATGTCAGGAGATTTCGTATCAGATCGCCCCTCTCCCCTTTTTTCCAATTTTCCCATACCTCTTTCCCAGTCGAGTACGCAGGCCAAAAAAAGCCTAGGAAGCAAGTACATGCTAACCATCCCGCCGCCAAACAGCAAGCTCCAATCACACCGCCTATCGTGTTCAAAATCTCCTTCATATAAATCACCTCCTGCCTCTTCATTATATAAAAGCAAGAGGCGAAAGATTGTCCCATAGAGAAACTGGATGCTCTGTACGATCAGTTCAATAGTCGGTAGTCGGTAGTCGGTGATCGGTAGTCGGGATGCGTTTATACAGAGAGAGGCCAACGCTATCGATTTAGTAATCAGTGGTTGGTAGTCAGCGTGCGTTTAACACTAACGCCAATCGCGCCCTGATCACTGACCACTAATTACTGATTACTAAACCGATAGCGCCAAGCACTCTCTCCAATAAAAAATTCGCGAACCAAAGATTCGCGAATTTTTTTATTGAAGAGACGTGCTGCTTAGTCTCTATATTTTTCCGGAAGTTCAGTAGCTCTTGCCACACCGGATGCGATAGCGGCTTTTGCTACAGCTTTTGCCACTTCAAATGGTACCTGCGGGTCGAATACGTCAACGACTACGTGGTCAGCGTCCAGTGTGTCACTCTTCATAGCGAGATCTGCCAGTGCGTGAGCCGCAGCCAGTTTCATTTCTTCATTGATCTGGCGAGCGCGTACATCGAGGGCGCCGCGGAAGAGGCCCGGGAATACGGAGGAGTTGTTGACCTGGTTCGGCATGTCGCTTCTGCCGGAGCCGTATACGTATACGCCTTTTTCTTTGGCTTCTTCGTACATGATTTCCGGTACCGGATTTGCCATGCCAAAGACGATGCTCTTATCTGCCATTTCTTTGATAGCGTCTACATTGAATACGCCCGGTGCGGAGCAGCCGATGAGGACGTCAGCGCCTTTGACAGCGTCTGCGAAGGTGCCCTGTTTGTTTTCCGGGTTCACTTTCGCGATGAGTTCCTGCTGTACACGGTCTCTCTTGCCGTTGTCGTAGAGAATGCCTTTGGAATTCAGAATGGTGAGGTTTTCCGGTTTCACGCCGTCTTCCAGGAGGAGGCGAGCGATTGCGGTGCCGGCAGCGCCTGCGCCGTTCATGACTACCTTCACGTCTTCAATCTTCTTGTCTACCACTTTGAGGGCGCCGAGGAGAGCAGCGAGAGCTGCGATAGCGGTGCCGTGCTGGTCATCGTGGAAGACCGGGATATTCATAATCTTTTTCAGTTCATCTTCGATGTCATAGCATTTCGGGGAGGAAATATCTTCCAGGTTGATTCCGGCGAAGTTCTTTTCCAGGAGTTTTACAGCGTGGATGAATTCCTGCGGGTCTTTGGTGTCCAGTGTGATCGGAATCGCATCGATCTGGCCAAATCTCTTGTAGAGCGCGGATTTCCCTTCCATAACCGGCATAGAAGCAGCAGCGCCGATGTCGCCCATGCCCAGTACGCGGGTGCCGTCGGAAATAACAGCCACTACATTGCCTCTCCAGGTGAGTTCGAGGGAAAGGTCTTCGTCATCTTTGATAGCCAGGCACGGAGCGGATACGCCCGGTGTGTATACGATGGCCAGGTCATGGTTGCTTTCCACCGATGCATTCAGACCGGTTTTGATCATCTGGTGCTTTTCTCTTCTAAGAGCCAATGCTTCTTCTTTCAATTTTGCAGTATCCATTATTTTCCTCCTTGAAAAATACCCAATGGATTTATCAATCAGGAATGGCAGGCATATTTCTGCCATTGAAGATTTCGTACATTTCCTGCTTCAACAGACGGCGGATACGCTTGGCTTCCTTCTTGTCCAGGTCGGACTCTTTCATATTGAAAAGGTAATTGTCCAGCTGGAAATCGTGAAGCAGCATCTTGGTGTGGAAAATATTTTCCTGATACACATTCACATCGATCATGTCGTACTTGTGACGAAGCCGTGGCTCCATGTAGTTCTGGATGGAGCTGATGCGGTGATCAATGAAAATCTTTTTCCCGTTCACGTCGCGGGTGAAGCCGCGAACGCGATAATCCGTATTGACGATGTCAGCATCGAAGGACTGCAGAAGGAAATTCAGCGCATTGAGCGGAGAAATCTTCCCGCAGGTAGATACATCGATGTCGGCGCGGAAGGTGCAAATCCCGTCCTGGGGATGCATTTCCGGATAGGTATGGACGGTGATGTGGCTCTTGTCCAGGTGGCACACCACGTCCTGCTTCTGCACTTCCTCTTCGGCGATGAGCATGGTCACGCTGGCGCCCTGGGGATCGTAGTCCTGCTGAGCAATATTTAAAATATTGGCACCGATCATTTCTGCGACCTTCTTCAGGATCTGCGTGAGCCGGTCTGCGCTGTAGACCTCGTCGATATATGCGATGTATTTGTTTCTTTCTTCTTCTGTGCTGGCATAACAAATGTCGTACATGTTGAAGCTGAGCGTCTTCGTCAAATTATTGAAACCTAATAATTTGAGCTTTCCTCGTTTCATGAAGTCACCCCTGTTCTTTTCCTCTATGGATTGGAACTTTTTCCATTATATCATAGAGCCTAATTGAATGAAATATGATGATATGTTGTATACTATTTCTCTATAGTTGAACACATTTACTATGCGTTTTTATTATAGAAAATTTCCTATCTGTTTTCAGCGAGCTTTTTCAGCAAGTCTGCCAACGCTCTGCCTCGATGGCTGATTTTATTTTTCTCCTCCATCGTAAGCTCTGCCATGGTCTTTCCGAATTCCGGCAGGAAGAAGAGCGGATCATAGCCGAAGCCGCCTTCGCCCTGGTAGAAATCGCGAATCACACCATAGCAAGTGCCTTCGCCGGTGAGGGCTTTGCCATCGGGCCAGGCGAGCGCCACCACGCAGGCATAGTAGCCCTTGCGGTCATCGCCGCTGTATGCTGCGAGATCTGCCACCAGCTTTTGGTTATTCGCCTCATCATCGCCATGATGGCCGGCATAGCGCGCCGAGTACACGCCGGGCTTGTCACCCAAAGCGCAGGCGATGATGCCGGAGTCGTCGGAGAGCACGGGAAGATCGATAGCCTTCGCATAGTACCGCGCCTTCTGCAATGCATTTTCTGTGAAAGTGGTACCAGTCTCTTCCGGTTCTTCCACATCGGCTACATCGGAAATCGGTACCGCCTCCCAGCCAATTTCGCTGAAGGCCTTTTGAAATTCGCGAATCTTCCCTTTGTTGTGGGTCGCCAGTACAATTTTCATTTCAAGCCCCCCCTTAATGACTCATCATGAGCGCCACGCCGTCCCGCTTTGCCTTGCGCCATGCTGCCTCGGCGGCTGCGAGCGCTGCTGTCGTTTCCATGCAAAGGCGGTCTGCCATGTCGATGGTTTCCTTTGACGCCTTTGGCATGGGAATGCGGAGAAGGCGGGAAATCGTCAGATGATAGATGTCCCCGGTTTTCATGGTGTCCAGGAACAACTGCCCCACCTGACCGTCTAAATACAGCTTCAAGTATCCCGCCGTATACGCTGCCTTTGAGCGCAGCGTGAGGACACCGTCCCCGGCAATGGCATTCAGGCCGGCAGGAATCACCGCTGTATGGATTTCATCTTTATAGGTGGAAATCACCAGGTCGCCCTCGCGCAGAACCAGTGCGGAAGCAGCAGCGAGTTTCTCTGCGGAAACCAAATCCCTCCGGATCCCCGAAGGTGTCACCGCTTCTCTAGTCACCACCTCATAGCGTCCTTCCGGCAGCGTTTCCGTTTCTACTGCCGTGAAGCCATCAGCTATGGCATGATCCATAGAAATCACATTTCCTGAAAGAAGCATCTGCAGTGCCTGGGAGCCATTGTAAGCATAGAGGTCATAATTCCAATCCGCTGCTTCTACAAAAGCGTCAGACGGAATAGTGAGTTGAGCTCTTCCCACAAATGCGCCGCCTTCAAAGCCCGCTTCACCGAAGGTGAGCGTCTCTACTTCCTTTCCATCAAAGCGAAGGAACGCATACTCTGCGCCTTCGATTTCCGTATCGTAGAAAGAGGAGAGCTTCTTCTCTTTTGCCAGAGCTTGCCGCGCCTCTTCTGCCTCGTCCGTCTGTTCCTGCAGCAGGCCATAGGGCAGCACCACGTCCATAGCGCCGGTCTCCGAGAGAAGCCCTCGGAGCGCGCTCACATGAGATATATTTCCTGTTTCAAAATCGAAAATGTAATCGTATTTCTCTGTGTCTGCGTCCAGCTCCGCTTCCAGCATCGCCCGGCCCCGGGGGAAGAGAAGCTGCAGCCGCTCTTTCCACACCTGATTCTTGACGGCGATGGCGACACGCTTGCCGCCAAGCTTATCAAAAATCTCTGCCGCAAAAGGCAAGTATCCTTCGGCACCGGTGAAAAGCACCGTCGCCCCGGAGGCCGCTGCCTTCTCCAAAGCAGAAAGCAGGAGACTATGGATTTCCTTCGCCGCATAGGGCACCGCCGGCGCGAAAACCAATGGCTCCACCCGAAGCGCCAAGGTGTACACCTTGGCGTAGGTGTCCTCATCGCCTTCGTAAAGCCCCAGCTTCTCAGCAGTGCGCTTCATATTTTCATAGAGGTCAGAAATGGAAATCCCATACTGCACATTGGTGGGATCCAAAAAGAGAACATAATCCAGATAGCGGGCGCGCATGACTTCCTCAAAAATCCGATCACGCGGCACACCGTAACGGGCAAATGTCTCTATGGCATCATGAATATCATTCTCTGTCATTGTGTCCTCCCGAATTGGTTTTAGTATCCTTTCTATTATACTTCATCGGACGCGGGAATGGCAAAGGAAATGGGAGTTTGTAGATGGATAACGCTATGGGTTCGGTAGTCGGTGGTCGGTAGTCGGTAGTCGGGGCGCGTCTGATTTTTTCCCATTAGCGATGATACCGCTATCGGTTTGGTGATCCGTGCTCAGTAGTTGGGATGCGTTTGTCGTTAGCGTCAAATGCGTCCTGACTACCGACTACCGACTACTAAACCCATAACGCCATCCCCCCCAATAAAAAAACGCCCATGGAATCCATGAGCGTTTTCTGCCATTGCCAACGATTAACGTTTGGAGAACTGGCTTGCTTTTCTTGCTTTTTTGAGACCGTATTTCTTACGTTCTTTCATTCTCGGGTCACGGGTCAGGAGACCAGCAACTTTGAGAACTTTTCTGTAGTCGCCATCAACTTCAAGAAGTGCGCGGCTGATGCCGTGACGGATAGCGCCAGCCTGGCCTGTACGTCCGCCGCCTTTTACGTTAGCGATAACGTCATAAGCGGTGGTGGTGCCGGTCAGTTCGAGCGGCTGTTTAATGATGAGTTCAAGGGTTGCGAGATCGAAGTAGTCTTTCAGTTCGCGACCGTTGATTACGATGTTACCCTGTCCCGGTACCAGACGGACTCTGGCAACGGATGTTTTTCTGCGGCCAGTGCCGTAGTATGTAGCTTCTGCCATTTCTTATTTCCTTCCCTTCTGGTTAACGGATGTCGAATTTCAATTCTTCAGGCTGCTGAGCTGCGTGCGGATGTTCAGCACCTGCATATACGTGGAGCTTGCGGTACATCTGAGCACCGAGCTTGTTCTTCGGAAGCATGCCGCGGATAGCGTGTTCAACTACCCAAGCCGGTTTTTCGCGGAGAGCGTCGCCAGCTTTCTGGTATCTGTCGCCGCCGATGTATCCGGTGTAGTGGAAGTAAACTTTCTTCAGTTCTTTCTTGCCGGTCAGAACGACTTTATCTGCATTGATGACGATGACATTGTCGCCGGTATCAACATGCGGTGTGTAGGTAGGTTTATTTTTGCCGGTCAGAACCTTAGCAACATTGGCAGCCAGGCGGCCCAGTGTCAGTCCTTCAGCATCAACGATATACCATTTACGGGTGATGTTGCCCGCATTGGCCATGAATGTGCTTTTCATTGTAAATGATTCCTCCTGAAATAAAAACAGAACCGCAAGATGTCATCCTTCCTCCGGGGCTAGTGGTTTCCGGACAAATCTCACAAGGAGTATTATATCGTTTTTCAAAGGGCGTGTCAATAAAAAA
>CAVHZP010000055.1:7830-9945 GCA_963640485.1 bacterium
GCCTTCTTCAGCGTCTTATAGGTATATTCCAAAATGTTATACAGCGTCTCGCCATCTTCGGCGGTGAGTTTTTTCGGATTGAGATCCCGGATTTCTTTGGCATAGAAGGAGAGCTTCTCGCCTACAGACTGCAAGGTTTCCTTGGCGTCTGCTTCCTCTACCGCAGACTCACCGGACTCGGACTGCAGGGCTTCGAGCTGAAATATTTTTTCCGTGAGCTCGTCGTTCTCTGCCTGCAGCTCTCCGATGGTGAGCTCCAAGCCTTCCTTCTCATCTCTTAGCTGGGAAAGATTCATTTCCAGACTCTCCACCGTGCCGGCAAGCAGGCGAATCAAATCGGCCGATACTTCCAATGTGCGAATTCTATTTGTGCGTTCCATGATGACACCTCGTTGTGTTCACTCACAAGATTTCTTAAGCTCTTCTTATTTTATCATATCAGCAGACGCGAGTCAGCAGTTACGAAAAAGGGATAAGGGATAGGGGATAAGGGATAAGGCGCGCTTAGCTACCTTCGCACATAACCCCTCTTCTCTGAAGAGGGTGCCCGCAGGGCAGGTGATGCGCTGACTCTTTTGTGCATCATCCGGCCTACGGCCACCTTCTTCAGCGAAGAAGGCAAAGTGAGGAAGCAGTTCCGCACGCCTTATCCCTTGTCCCTTATCCCCTATCCCTAACCCGCCAGCATCAAAGCACGCCAACAAAAAGGAGAGCCCAAGACTGCAATCCCGTGCTCTCCTTATTTATATACTATATATATTACAATCCTTCTGCCGCTTCTGCCGCTTCGCCCAGCGCCTCTTCCACCGAGGGATGGGGGCGAATGACTTTCAGGAAATCGGAAACAGAAAGTCCATTGGCGATGGCGAGGGAGATTTCGCTGATCAGATTGTCTGCGTCTTTACACATCAGCTGGCCGCCCAGGATTTCGCCATTGGCACCGGTGATGAGTTTCATGTAGCCACCTTCGTCAGCGATGAGGCTCTTGGCGTTGCCGCCCATCATGACGCGGCCGACAGTGAGTTTCTTCGCCTTCGCTTCTTCTTCGGTGATGCCGACGGAAGCGATTTCCGGGACGGTGTAAACGCACTGAGGCACCAGGTCCAGGCGGATGTCTACAGACTTCCCGGCAATGGCTGCGGCTACTTTCTTCGCTCTCGCTTCAGCAGCGTGGGCGAGCTGTGGCATGCCATAGGTGATATCGCCGATGGCGTAGATGTGCGGATGGCTGGTAGCGCCATTCTCGTCCACTTTGATGACATGCATTTCTTCTTCCAGGTCGAAAGGCAGGATGTCTCTCCAGCCGGTGCGACGGCCGGTGGCAATGAGGACGCCGTCAGCAGGGATTTCTTTCATTTCATCGCCCAGCTGATAGGAAACCACGAGCCCTTCTTCGCTTTGGGAAATACTCTTCACAGCGGCTTTGGTGATCACCTGGATGCCTTTCTTTTTGAAATCCACCGCCAGGTGGCGTGCCAGGTCTGCATCAAATGGCGGGAGCAGGCGAGGCATCATTTCTACCACAGAAACTTCTGTGCCAAAGCCGTGGTAGGCTTCTGCAAATTCCACACCAATGACGCCGCCGCCGATGATGACCAGCTTTTTCAGCTCCGGCAATTCTTTCAGGAGCGTGTCGCTATTGTAGACGCAGGGAAGATCTTTGCCGGGAATCGGAGGCATGGCCGGGTAGCCGCCAGTGGCCAGGACAATGTCCGTAGCCTCCAGCACTTCTTTCCCTTCTGCAGTCTCCACTTCCACTTCGCCATCAGCGAGGACGCGGCCGAAGCCCTGGTACACAGTGACTTTCTTCGCTTTCAGCAGTTTTGCGATGCCGCCGCGCAGGGTGGACACCACGTCTTCGGCGCGCTTGCGAAGGCCAGGGAAATCTGCGGACGCACCGCCGGTGGCGATGCCGTACATAGAAGCCTTGCGGATGCGGCTGAGCATATCTGCCGAGAAGAGCAAAGTCTTCGTAGGAATGCAGCCGCGGTTGAGGCAAGTACCACCGAGGGCATCCTTCTCTACCAGAGCCGTCTTGAGTCCATACTGGGCGCAACGGAGGGCACAAACATAGCCCCCGGGGCCGCCGCCGATAATAATGACATCGTATTTCAT
>CAVHZP010000056.1:0-9856 GCA_963640485.1 bacterium
ACTATCTGGAATACACCTTCAATGACCAAGTGGGCGTTGCATTTCATGAAGTGATCGATACCATTTATGTGGATGTGGAATTTTATATGGATATGTCTGATCAGCTACAGACGGTAAGGTTGCCCAATGCGCTGCGAAGGGTCGGGTGTTAAGCATAGAGATTTTGTAGTCGGTAATCGGTAGTTGGTAATCAGGGCGCGTTTAGCTGCTTCCTCACTACCGTGATCCGTTTACCGTGTAACCGTTTACCGACTCCCTTGGCGATAGCCACAAACCGCTACGTAGAAAGCATTTCAGCGCTCCATTTCCAGAGAGAGTAAGCATGCTCGGTTCACGGTTATACGGTCAACGGAAAACGGCCGTGGGAAAGCAGACGAACGCGCGCTCGACTACCGACTACCGACTACCGACTACCGACCACCGACCACCGACTACGAAATCGCCAGCGTTAATCACGCCAACTTAAAATCCGCAAGAAAACACTTTCGTATTTCCTTGCGGATTTTTCATTTGATATTGTTTGCATGAAAGAGGACTTTCACGAAGGCGGAGATGACTTCCGGGTCGAAGAGGATCGAGGAGCCACTGAAGATTTCCCGGGTGACTTCGGTTTTCGTTTTTTCTTTGAAGTCCGGCGCGGAGAAGATGGTGGAGTCGTAGTAGTCTGCCACCGAGATGATGCGGGCGCCCAGGGGGATATTTACATTTTTCAGATGCTTGGGAAATCCGGTGCCGTCCCAGCGTTCGTGGTGGCAGCGGATGTAGGGGAGGAGATCCTGACAGCCCGGGATGGACTCGAGCATATTGGCGCCCAGTTCCGGATGTTTCTTGTAGAGCGTCTGCTCTCTGCGGGAGAGGTAGGGCGCTTTCGCCATGATCTGGTTCGGGATGCACAAAAGACCGATGTCATGGAGCAGCCCGGCGTAGCGGATGAGGGTGATCTCATCGGAGGGGAGCTTCATGTACACCGCCGTGGCAGCCGCGTAGTTTGACACGCGGACGGAGTGCTTATAGAGGGCATCCGATTTCATGCGAAGCAATTCGGAAAAGTGAGCGGTAATATTTTCAAGCATGGTTTGCGTTTCCCGAAAAGAAATCGGGTTCTGAAAAAGTGATGAGCTATACATAAGGGTATCCTCGTGAAGGGCAGGCGGAGCCTGCCTGTAGAGTAAAGGAGTGCAGTTGTAAAAAGGGATAGAGGACAAGGGGTAAGGTGTGGTGCGGCGCATCTTGAACCTCGAACCCTGGAACCTATTTTTTATTTCTTAGACAGCCAGTGGGTCATGTAGGTGCAGTCGGAGAGGAGCGTGTAGCCTTCCTCTTTCGCCCAGTCGTAGAGTGCACCGGCGAGGTGGCCGGCGATGCCTTTTCCGGAGAGGGCGTCGGGCACCACGGTATGAATCACTGTCACTGTATTTCCTTCTTGCGTGTACTCCATGTAAGAGCGGCCTTCTGGATTTTCGATGAGAAATATATGCTGTTCTTGGTCATGAACGATTTCCATTACAAGCCGCCTCCTTGGAAAAGACGCAAAGATAATTTTACCCAATTTATCTCTATCGGTCAAAGGTTTTTTTAAAAATAATGGGGCATATGGTATAATGGGCAAAGAAATAGAAAAGGCTCATAGCCGGGAATACACAATTTCTACTTCTCTATGAGTCTATATATACCATATGTATAATTTTGTTTCAGGTCACGAAAAAATTTCAGCCTCATTATACTATAAATAGAATATTTGTACATCACAGGTAAAATTTATAGAGAGTTAAAAATCTTTCGATAGGGAGAACGTATACATTTATGAAATATCGAATTGAATATTTGGAGCATAGCGGCTTCTTGTTCGAAGCCGACGATTGCATTTTGATTTTTGATTATTACCGGGATCCGGCGGGGGTGGTGGAGAAGCGGCTGGCGGAAACAGAGAAGCCGGTCTATTTCTTTGTGTCCCATCTCCACGGCGATCATTTCAATGGGAAAATTTTTGATTTCGCAAATCGGGTGAAGGGATATATCCTTCATGAGGATTGCCGGGCGAGAGTCGACGAGGAAAAGCTTTGCCACATGACCGTGGGCGAGCACAAAGTCTTTGACGAATTTGAAGTGCAGATGTATGGCTCTACGGATGAAGGCGGTTCCTTCATGGTGACTGCCGGTGACTGGACCATTTTCCACGCCGGTGATTTGAACTGGTGGCACTGGGCGGGCGAACCGGCGGAAGACAATCTGGCAGCGGGCGCGGATTTCAAGGAAGAGCTTCGACGCATCGGGGAGCGTCACGTAGACGTGGCGTTCTTCCCGGTGGACGCGCGGCTGCAGGTGGCGAGAGAGTGGGGCGTGAAGGCGTTCCTGGCGCACACGGACGCAGACCTCCTGGTGGCAATGCACGCCAATGGGATGCCCTGGCTGCCGTCTTACGAATTCCGCTACACCTATCCCGCGCAGAACATTTGGATTCCCGGCGCATCCGGGGAAGTCTACGAAGGAGAAATAGAAACGCATGAATAACAGTTGGGTATGGATCATCGTCGCAATGCTTTGCGGCAATTTCCTTTTGCAAATGACGCCGCTCATGTTTTATGTTTACGCGGTCTTCGCCATTCACGCGGGTATTCTGACGCTGTCGTATTTTATTCTCCGCAGAGACCCCTTGGTGGACCTTCGGGCGAATATGCTTTTCATGGTGGGCCTCACGGTGATCAATATCCTCACGGACTTAGGGATCATGAGTTACGAAATGTCCTGGCTGGCCTTCGGCGCCCTCTTCGTGTGGTCCATGTTTGGGGGAGGAAAGAGCCACTAAGCAGGGAGAACGCTGGGGGTTAGTGATTAGTAATCAGTAGTCAGTGATCAGGACGCATTTGGCAGCAACGGGAAATAGCGGTTCCCTAATAGCTACGGGTCAAATCACAGTAGTGAGATAGACGGAAAATGCGTCCTGATTACTGATCACTGATTACTGATCACAAAATCGATAGCGTCAAGCATAGAGAATTTGCGCCTTGACCACTGACTACTGGTTACTGACCACAAAATCGATAGCGTAAAGCATAGAGAATTTACGCCCTGACTACCGACTACCAAACCACCATCTTGACAATAAAAAATAAACATTTTAGAATGAAATAGGCGCTATAGCCATGTGAGTGATTCCGTGGGGGATATTCGTTTCCCCGGATGGATGGATTCTGTGAGAAAATACTGATCCAATAGGTGCATTGACTGATCTGCTGGAAGCTGCGGCGAAGCAGCTGTGATATATATTTTTATATTTTTACCATCAGCATTTCCTTGAAATACATGTGAGCTCCGGGGCTTTTTGTCTGTCGGAGCTTTCTTTGTGTGAGGCCGTCTATTTGGTCATAGCGAACCATCCGAAGCATTTTCGGACCTACTATTTATTTATGTACTACTGGAGAAATACATCAGAAAGAGAGAGGTGAACCATTTGACACTGGACGAAGTTTTATTGTATGTCATGCTGGCCGGCCTGGCGGCTGCCATCGTAGGCGCCGGCATCGGCTATCTCCTGCGCAAACGGATTGCAGAAGCCCGCATCGGTTCTGCCGAAGAAAAGGCAAATCAGATCGCTGAGGACGCGAAGAAGCTCCTGGAGTCTGCATCCCGCGAAGCAGAGACGTTGAAGAAAGAAACCATGGTACAGACCCGCGACGAGATTCATAAGCTCCGCGAGGACATGGAAAAGGAAAACAAAGAACGCCGCGATGAATTGGCGAAATACGAGCAGCGCCTGGTACAGAAGGAAAACAATCTGGACTGGAGAAGCGGCAACCTGGAACAGCGCGAATCCCAGCTGGACAAGAAAGAAAACCAGGTGAAGGCGCAGCGCGAAAAAGTGGAAGCGCTCTACGCATCGCAGCAGGAAAAACTGGAAGAAATCTCCCAGCTCTCCCGCGAGCAGGCAAAGGAAATGATTCTGAGCCGCATCGATGAAGAACTGACCCACGAGAAGGCCGTCCGCATTCGCGACGCCGTGGAAGAAGCGAAGACCACCGCTGACACCAAGGCGAGAGAAATCATCGCCGCAGCCATTCAGAGAAATGCAGCCGACACCGTTTCGGAAACCACCGTTTCTGTAGTGGCACTGCCCAATGAAGAAATGAAAGGCCGCATCATCGGTCGCGAAGGTAGAAATATCCGCGCCATTGAGACCCTGACCGGCGTGGATCTCATCATCGACGACACACCGGAAGCGGTTATCCTTTCCTGCTTCGACCCCATCCGCCGCGAAATCGCCAGACAGGCGCTGGAAAGCCTGGTCAAAGATGGCCGTATCCATCCGGCGCGCATCGAAGAAGTGGTGGCAAAGACCAAGAAAGAAGTGGACAAAGCCATCCGCGAAGCCGGTGAACAGGCTGTCATGGAATGTGGCATCCGCGGCATGCATCCGGAACTGGTGAAAATCCTGGGCCGCTTGAAATACCGCACCAGCTATGGCCAGAATGTGCTGCAGCACTGCATTGATACGTCCTATTTCTCCGGCATCCTCGCCGCCGAAGTGGGCGCTGATGTAGAGTTGGCAAGAAGAGCCGGCCTGCTTCATGATATCGGCAAAGCCGTAGACCGCGAACAGGAAGGCACCCATGTGGAATTGGGCGTGGAACTGGCGCAGAAGTACCATGAATCCGCTCAGGTCATCAATGCCATCGCCTCTCACCATGGCGATACAGAGCCGACCTGCGTAGAATCCGTACTGGTAGCGGCAGCCGATGCGATTTCCGCTGCTCGCCCGGGCGCTCGCCGCGAGACGCTGGAAAACTATATCAAGAGATTGACCAAGCTGGAAGACATCGCGAAATCCTTCCCCGGTGTGGCTAGCTGCTACGCCATCCAGGCAGGCCGCGAACTCCGCGTCATCGTGAAACCGGAAAAGGTAAACGAAGACCAGTCGGTGATCCTGGCTCATGAAATTTCTCAGCGCATCGAGAAAGAACTGCAGTATCCGGGCCAAGTCAAAGTCGTAGTCATCCGCGAAACCCGCGCGACCGATATTGCGAAATAAGAAGTTTAGAAAAAAGCTGTGAGGCGATAGTGCCTTGCAGCTTTTTTGTGTTTAGGGATAAGGGATAGGGGATAAGGGATAAGGACTTGCTTGCCGCTATCGCCAGTGGGCAAGAAAAAGTAAGGAAGAGGCTAAATGTGCTTTCCGTTTATCACTGGCGGCGCAGGGGAGAAGTAGAAGAGCAGTCAAATGCGCCTTATCCCTTATCCCTTATCCCCTATCCCTTATCCCTAAAGCACTAGCGTCAACTGCACCTTATTCCTTTTTTATGCTATAATGAGAAAACTCTTCCTGCAGGAAGGGGCAAGAAATAGAAGTTGAGTCGTTACATATAGAAACGAGGTCATACCTATGGATAGAGAAGATTTGGATAAGCAGCTCAAGGAACATGGAGAAGCCATGGAGGGGAAGATTTCCGGCTCTTCCAAAGGGCGGATGAAAGTGATGGCGTTGGCACTGGCCATGCTGGTGGTGGGTGGTGCCGGCGGTTGTTTCTTTGGAAATACCACAGCGCCCCAGGGAAATAAGGCGGCGTCTTCTTACCAGGTGCCGGAAGGCGCAGCGAAATCGCAGCAGGATTTGCCGGCGATCCGTAATACAGCCATCGTGCAAGCCGTAAAAGAAGTGGGGCCGGCGGTGGTGGGAATCACCACGAAGGTTTATGACCGGGATATGTTCAATCGCCGCGTGGAAGTGGGCAAGAGCGTAGGCTCCGGCGTCATCTTTGATAAGAAAGGCTACATCGTCACCAATAACCATGTGGTTTCCGGGAGCAAAGAGGTGAATGTGTCTCTCTCCTCCGGCAAGACTGTCAGCGGCACCGTGGTGGGCACCGACCCGTCTACGGACCTGGCGGTGGTGAAAATCGAAGGCTCCGATGATTTGCCGGTGGCTACATTCGGTGACTCCGATGCGCTGCAGGCCGGCGAGACAGCGATTGCTATCGGAAATCCGTTGGGATTGGAGTTCCAGGGCACTGTCACTGTGGGCGTCATCAGTGCGCTGAACAGAAGCCTGGATGACATTGATCAGCGCTTCAAACTGATTCAGACTGATGCAGCCATCAACCCCGGCAATTCCGGCGGCGCTCTTGTGACGGCAGACGGCAAAGTGGTGGGCATCAATAGTGCGAAGATTGCCAAAGAAGGGGTGGAAGGCATGGGCTTTGCTATCCCCATTAACCAGGCAAAGGGCATTATTCAGCAGCTCATTGACAATGGCCGCGTGACCCGCGCGTACCTAGGCGTTTACGCAGCGGACAAAGACATCGCCCAGCGCTATGGCTACAACTGGGATCACGACAAAGGCGTCCTGGTGATGAAGATCGCCACCCGAAGCCCCATCAGCCTCACCGACATCCGCCCGGGCGACTACATCCTCGCTATCGATGACAAGGAATGCAATACCATGAAAGAAATGCGTGCCATCCTCGACACTCACAAGCCGGGAGACACGATTTCCCTCACCTACGAGCACAATGGGAAGGAAGTAAAGACCGATGTCCTTCTTGCGGCAGCGCCGGAGGAGAAATAAGAGTAGCGGCTGGTGCTGATGCCGCTGGTGCATACATGTCTGTGCAGCTTCTAGCTACTAGCTGCTGGCTTCTAGCCGGATAGAGGAACATTGCGCTGACAGCAAAGTGAGTCTCACAATAAACGGACGAGGGAAATTGTTTGCTTATCGTTAGGTGCGTGCTTTGTGCGCACAATGTGTAGCGGTGAGTTTGTCGCACTAGCCGACTAGCAGCCAGCAGCTAGGGAAACACTGATTAAATCGCCATCTGAATTTCTGAGCAGCCCAATGGTGCAAGACGAGGAGGAATTTCCCGCGCATACCGAAGTATGAAAGGGAAATCCCGACGAAGTATTGCGCCATTGGGCCAGAAAGTCAGATGAATAGCGATTTAATCAGTGTTTCCCTAGAAGCTAGGAGCTGCATCGATATGTTGCACTGGCGGTATTCTGAAAAATTTTTTCTACACTAGGAGTCAGTCCTATGAAATTCACCATTTTAGGAATTGGGAAAATTAAAGAGAAGTGGATGCGGCAGGGCATCGAGGAGTATGTGAAACGGCTGAAGCCTATCGCGCCGCTGGAAATCATCGAGCAGGAAGAAGAGAAGATGCCGGAGAATCCCTCGCCTCTTTTGAAAGAGAAAATCATGGAGAAGGAAGGGGAGAAGCTTCTCAAATATCTGAAAGACGATGACTGCCTGGTGCTTTTGGATCTGAAAGGGAAGCCCATGTCCTCGGAAGGCCTGGCGGATTGGATTTCTGACCGCATGGTGAAAGGGACGAGCCATTTCTATTTCATGATCGGCGGCCCCTTTGGCAATGGAGAGAATATCCGGAAGCGGGCGAATGTGAAAATTTCCATCAGCGCCATGACTTTCACGCACCAAATGGTGCGGCTCATTCTGTCGGAGCAGATCTATCGCGCCATGAAGATTATCAGGCGGGAGCCGTACCATCTGTGAGGGTGGTGCTGCTTGCGCCAGTGCATACATGTCGCTGCGGCTTCTAGCTGCTAGCAGGCCAGTGCGACAGGCTCAACGGTGAGCGCTATGCAAACAAAGCGCGCACTTGGCGGTAAGCAAAGTGTTTCTTGATATCGTTAATCGCGGGACGCATTTTGCAAATCGTTGAGTTGTTTTCCTAGCCTGCTAGCAGCCAGCAGCTAGCAGCCAGGAGCTGCATCGACATGTATGCACTGGCGCAAGCAGCACAAACATTAACCCAAAGGGGGGACATATATGATGAAAGCAAAACTAAGAACTGCCGCGCTGGCTCTGCTGGCTTTGGGGATTTCCTTGCCGGCCATGGCAGAGGACGCTGTGTTATCCGAGCTCACCGCTTTTCCGCAGCGGACGACGGTGATGGATCGCTATGCCGGCGGACGGCTCAAGGCGATTTGGAATCCGCAGATTCAGAACACCGAGAAGGACTGGTGGATGCGTTCGCTGAAGGATTGGCATTCCTACGGTGATGGCGATGCGAAGGGGCGGAGCAATTCCGTGGCTTTGGGCATCGACAAGAAGACCGGCGAAGAGACGCGGACTGGTTTCTTTGGCATGTACAACTACCGCAAGCTGGACGGCGGGGCGGATCACGCGCTGCAGCAGGATTGGCGCGTAGGTTTCTACACCGGTAAACAGCATGGCGACGCGAGAAAGTATGTGTACGCCGACTACGGCCGGCTGGGGACTCACGTGAGCGGACCCGCTGACGGGAAATACAAGGGCACCATCGTGGAAGTGGGCGGTGAGTACCAGTATGATATGTCCCGGGGCGAGCGTGGTTTCCACTGGGCGCCCTATGTGAATGCCCAGATCTCCCGGTACTGGCAGGACAGTGGCAGCGGAAGTTTTTCGTCTGACGGTTTGCACAACACCTATGGCGCCGGCGAGGCGGGCGTAGAAATCCGGCGGTCTTTCGAGAAATCCACCTGCGAGATGCGCGTCGGCTACAAGCGGGTCCTCTTTGGCGATTCGCCGTCTTGGACATATAGCAGAAATGGGATTTCCTCCAAAGCCGAAAGCCACATGGACAAGGACTATCTCCATGTCACTTTGGGCGGCACCACGCAAATCAAAGGCAATGTGTCTCTGAGCTGCGAGGGCGGCTGGCTCGAAGGGGCTCACGACCGTGAGCTTATGGCGGATTTGAAACTGAATTGGAGTTTCTAAGATATGGACATAGAGTATTTGCTTTTTCTCCAACATTTCCGCGACGGTGCCGGCGCACCGTTGGCGCCTTTTATGCGATGGGCGTCTGACTTTGCCGTTGGCTTTTGGCCGATTGTGCTTATGTGTCTTGTGTATTTGTGCCTGGATCGAAAGAACGGGAAACGGATTTACTTCGGCTTTACCCTGGGGGTTCTGTTGAACGGGCTTTTGAAATTGATTTTCTGTGTCTATCGTCCCTGGATACGAGACCCGAGAATTATTCCCTATGGCAAGTCTATCACCAGTGCCACCGGCTACTCTTTCCCCAGCGGTCACTCCACCTGGGTCACTGTCACCTTCGGCAGCATGGGGATGTGGATGAAGAAGCGGGGCTGGACGATTCCTGCGCTCCTGTTCCTCCTCCTGGTGCCCATCGTTATGTTCTCTCGCAATTATCTGGGCGTCCATACGCCGCAGGACGTGGTGGTCGGATTTCTTTCCAGCGCCCTGATGGTCTACGCCGCCCGCCGCATCGAGGACTGGACCGACGAGAATCCGAAGCGGGACCTCATCGTCATGGGCGTGGGTCTTCTTCTCTGCGCGGCGCTGATGGTTTTCTATGAAATGAAATCCTATCCCCTGGATTATTTCCCCAATGGAAAACTGATGGTGGACCCGGAGAAAATGAAATCCGACTCCTTCCAGGGCCTTGGCTGCGTGGCAGGCTACGTGATCGCTCGCTATTTCGAGCGGCGGGGCTTTGATTTCGAAGTGGTTTCCAGAAAAGTCCGCTTCGTCATTGCGATTCTTGCCATAGCGCCCGCCTACGCCTGGCTTGCTCTCGCCACCCCTTACATCAAGCACGCTTTCGGTAGCCCTTGCAGCAAGTTCCTGATGTTCTTCGTCTTTGCCTTCTACCTCATGAACCTGGTACCCTGGGTGATGAAATTTTTTGCGAAAAAGAAATAGAAATAGAAAAAAACAGCCTGTCCGCGGTAGCGGGGGCTGTTTTTTGTTGGAAGTTAGTAATCAGTAATCAGTAGTCAGTGATCAGGACAGGATTTTCGCTATTCACACATAGAAGGTACATTGCTATGCATGAATGGAGTTAAGGAAACACTGATTAAATCGAAGAATCAGAAATTATACGAATTTTTAAGCAATACT